>JBJMIY010000285.1:0-5102 GCA_045806605.1 Rubrobacteraceae bacterium | reverse complement strand
CCTCGTCCCGGCGCTAGGTCTCTTCCTTATCTATCCACTTGACGGTATCTGGCGGACTGTAGTGGGCGAAGGCGTCGAGAAGGGGTTCTGGCTCGGTCTCGACCAGGACCGTCGCCCTGTGCTCCTCGCTCAGGAAACCCTTTGCCACCATGTGGTCGAAGAGGGCGACCAGGGGGTCGTAGTAGCCTGCCAGATTGAGCAGCCCGCACGGTTTCTCGTGCTCGCCGAGTTGCGCCCAGGTCAGCACCTCGAAGAACTCCTCCAGCGTACCGGTGCCGCCTGGCAGGGCGATGAAGCCTTCCGAGAGCTCGGACATCAAGGCTTTTCGCTCGTGCATCGAGCCGACCACGCGCAGGTCGGTGAGGCCGGGGTGCGCGATCTCACGCTCCACGAGCGCCATCGGGATGACTCCCGTAACCTTGCCGCCAGCATCGAGGATAGTGTCGGCGACGACGCCCATGAGCCCAACGCGCCCGCCGCCGTAGACCAGCGTAATACCCTCCTCGGCCAGCGTCCTGCCGAGCCGGCGGGCTCCTGCTGCGTAGGCCGGGTCGTTGCCGGGTCTCGAGCCGCAGAAGACGCAGACGCTCCTCAAGTCCTAGAACCTCTGCACCATCACTACCCCGGCGACTATCAGGAGTGCTCCGATAATGCGCGGGAAGCTGGCCTCGTGCACAGGCACCCGGATCAGGCCGAAGTGGTCGATCACTATCGAGGCGAGAACCTGCCCGGTGAGGATCAGCCCGATAGTGGTCGCGGCGCCGAGACGCGGGGTGAGGATTATCGAGGCGAGGACGAACAAGGCGCCGAGCAGACCTCCCGTCCACGCCCACCACGGCGCGCTGGCGACCGAGCCAGGCAACGACCTCTGCACCACCAGCGCGGCGACACCGAGCGCGACCGCGCCGACGACGAACGAGATCGCGGCGGCGGCCAGGGGCCCGCCGACGAAGGTCCTCAGCTGGCTGTTGACGCCGAACTGCGCGGGCAGGACGACTCCGGCCGCGAGCGCGACCGGCAGCAGGATCCAGGCCATCCTCGTCACTACCGCGGTTCGTAGACGTCGAAGAGGATGGGTTCGAGGCCCTCCTCCCCGACGCCTGAGCGGTACTGGATATAGCGGGCGCGCTGGAGGTACGCGAGGGCCGTCTTCGTCCGCCCTTCGAGATCGGGGATCTCGTCCTCCAGCTCCCCGAGTATCAAGGAGTCGAGTATTACGTCTTCTTCATCGTTCTCCTGCCAGATATCCCAGAGCCTGCGCCAGAGCGTCTCTGTCTCGGGGGTGAGCGGTTCGCGTTCCATTAGCTGCCCTCCTGATGCTTTCTAAGTTCGAAGATGACGTGAGAGATCTCCGGTACGAGGAGCTTCTCGACCGCGAGACGGACGGCGTTGCGCGATCCGGGGAGGCAGGCGACGAGCTTGGTGCCGACCGTGCCCGCGACCGCTCGACTGAGGATTGCGGCGGCCCCGATCTCCTCGAAGGAGAGCGCGCGGAAGATCTCGCCAAACCCGTCGAGCTTCTTCTCGATCATGCGGTCCACAACCTCGTAAGTCGTGTCGCGGGCCGAGATCCCTGTCCCGCCGGTTGTAATGACAGCGTCTGCGTCGGGACGGGCGAGCAGGTTCACGATCTCCGTCCGGATGCGCGCCGCATCGTCCCTTACGATTCGCCTCTCCACGATCTCGTGACCGGCACCGCGCATGAGCTCCTCTATGGTGTCCCCGCCGGTATCGTTCTCCGGGGTGCGGGTGTCGCTTATGGTGAGAACGGCCAGCCGGACGTGTTCAGGCGCCGACTCCCGGTGCCTGTGGACGCTCTCGCTCACAACGGTTCTCCGCCCAGGAAGGGGTTGTGGGCCCGCTCCTCACCGATTGTGGTCTCGGGACCGTGGCCGGAGAGCACCCTCGTCTCGTCCGGCAGCGTCAGGAGCCTCTCGTTAATGCTCCGCAGCAGGAGGTCCATGCTGCCGCCGAAAAGATCTGTCCTTCCTACGCTCCCTGCGAATAGCGCGTCGCCAGAGAGCACGAGCCCCTCGTCCTCGAGGTAGAACGCCAGGTGCCCAGGCGCGTGCCCTGGCGTGTACAGCGACCTCAGCCTCAGGCCGCCGACATCGAGGACCTCTTCGTCCTCGATGTGGTGGTCTACGGTGGGCAACTTGCCGAACCTGAGGCCCATCATCATCGCCTGTGTGGGGAGCTGCTGGAGCATCGGCTCGGCCTCGGCGTGCATGAGGACGGGGCACGCGTACTCGTCGGCCAGAGCGGCGACAGCCCCTACGTGGTCGATGTGGGCGTGGGTGATGATGATCTGGCCTATATCGAGCCCCGTCTGCTCTACTGCGAGCGCGATGCGGGCGGCCTCGTCGCCAGGGTCAACGAGGGCGCCGGTGCCGGTTTGCTCGTCCCCGATTATGTAGCAGTTCTCCTGGAACGGTCCGACGGTGAGCATCTCGAGGATCATCGCGTCCGTCCCCTCAAGAACTCGACCAGAAGCCGGGCCGGGGCGCCGGTGGCGCCCTTGGGCGTGTACGCATTGCCCTTCTTGCCGTAGGCGGTGCCCGCTATGTCGAGGTGCGCCCAGGGGTAGTCGGCGAACTCCTTGAGGAAGGCGCCGGCTGTCAGGGCGCCGCCGTACCGGCCGCCGGAGTTCTTTATGTCGGCGACGTCCCCCCGTATCTGCTCGGTGTACTCGTCGAAGAGGGGGAGGGGCCAGGACCGCTCCCCGGTCGCTTCCCCGGCGGCCCGGATCTCCGAGATCAGGTCCTCGTCGTTGCCCATGAGGCCCGAAGCATAGTCGCCGAGGGCGACGTGGCACGCGCCGGTCAGGGTTGCGCAGTCCACGACCGCCGACGGTTCGTAGCGTCGGGCGTAGGAGAGGGCATCCGCCAGGATCAGACGCCCCTCGGCGTCGGTGGTGACGATCTCTACCGTCTTGCCCGAGTGCATTGTCAGGACGTCGCCTGGCTTGAATGCGTCCCCGCCGGGCAGGTTCTCGGTTGCCGGCAAGAGGGCGACGACGTTGAGCGGGAGATCCAGGTCCCCCACGGCCTCCATCGCTCCCAGGACAGCCGCCCCCCCGCTCATGTCGAACTTCATATTCTCCATCCCGGCAGACGGCTTTATGGAGATGCCGCCCGAATCGAAGGTCACGGCCTTGCCGACCAGGACGATAGGCGCGGCGTCCCCACCCTTCCTGTGCTCCAGAACGATAAAGCGTGGCTCGTTGGCGGCCGATCTGCCTACGGTCGCGAGCCCCGTGAGGCCCTCCTCCTCGATGCCGGACCTGTCGAGGACCGTCACCTCCATGCCGTGCCTCTGGGCTATCCCACGCGCCTTCTGCGCGAGGTACTCGGGGGTGGCGACGTTGGAGGGCTCGTTGGCCAGGTCCCGGGCGAGAGAGGCTCCCCAAGCGGCTTTCTGGCCGACCTCGGCGCCCTCGATGGTCTGCCCGAGGTCCTTCTCGTCCGAGACGAGTCGGAAAGCCTCGAGCTCGTGACGCTCCGCGCCGCTCTTGTGCCGGTCGAAATGATAGAGGCCGAGGCTCGCGCCCTCGGCCGCCGCCTGTGCTGCCTCTCGTACCCCGGCGCCCCCCCGCGCCAGTGGCAGGGAGAAAGCCGCATCGCGCAGCTTCAGGGTCCGGGCGCGTTTGGCCGCGGTGGCTGAGGCCCGCCGCAGCCGCTCCAGGTCGAAGCGCTCCCTTTCTCCGAGGCCGACGAGCAGGAGCCGGGCCGCGCCGAGCCCATCCTGCCCGTACAGCAGGGCCGTCTCGCCCTCCTTCCCCGTGAAGTCCCCGCTCGAGACCGCCTTTTCCGCGGCGTCGCCCAGCCCTTCCGGGGCCTGACCTTTGAAGAGCCCTACCGCGAGCATCTCGGCGGCGAGATCCTCCGCCGCCCCGCTCGTCGCGCCGATCACGACCAAGCCTGGACCACCTCCCTGCCGAAGGACGAACGGCGTAGATTATAGGGCAAGCCCGTCACGGTGCTATGGTGTCGGTCGTGGAGCTGCGAGATTATCTGGACTTCGCCGCGCAGACCGCCTACGAGGCCGGTCGCCTCACCCTCGGCTACTTCCAGACGAATACGCTGCGGACAGAAATCAAGCCCGACGACACGCCGGTGACGGCTGCCGACAGGGAGGCAGAGGAGCTCATCCGCGCCAGGATCGCGGAGGAGTACCCGGGACATGCTGTCGTGGGAGAAGAGTACGGGGTAGAGGGGGACGCGAGTCACCGCTGGATCGTTGACCCTATCGACGGGACGAAAGCGTTCGTCCGGGGTGTCCCGTTGTACGGGGTCCTGATCGGGCTTGAGATAGAGGGCACCTGCGAGGTGGGCGCCGCCTACTTCCCACCCCTCGACGAGATGGTCTATGCCGCGACAGGCGCAGGTTGCTACCGCAACGGCCGCCGCTCGCGGGTGTCGAGCACGGATAACCTGGAAGACGCCATCCTCTCTTTCACCGACGCGGCGAGCTTCGAGGAGCATGGCCGCGAGGAAGCCTTCCGGCGCCTGTGCCGGACAGCCGGTGGTAGCCGCGGCTGGTCTGACGCCTACGGCCACGCCCTCGTCGCCACGGGCAGGGTAGAGCTCATGCTAGATCCCGTCATGAACCCCTGGGACTGCGCGCCCTTCCTGCCCATCCTGCGCGAGGCTGGCGGCTACTTCGGCGACTGGTCAGGCAACGAGACCATCTACGCCGGCGAAGCCCTAAGCACCACGAGGACGCTATTGCCCGAGGTGCTCCATCTCATTAGAGGGCAAACAGACGAGGGGCGCGGGAAAGTTCCCGCGCCCCAAACCTGATACCTGAAGCCTACAAAATCGGCAGATACTTCTGTATCTCGTAGGGGGTCACCTGGACCCTGTAGTCTTCGAACTCCGCCCGCTTGAGTTCGAGGAGCCTGGAGAAGACGTGCTCGCCGAGGGCCTTGTACAGGAGCTCCGAGTTCTCGGCCTCGAAGATGGCCTCGCCGAGGTCGGCGGGCAGGCTCTGGATACCGAGCTTCTCCCTCTCTTCGTGGGAGAGGTGGTAGAGGTTGCGCTCCATCGGCTCGGGGAGCTCGTAGCCCTTCTCGATCCCCTCGAGGCCCGCGTGCAGGAGCG
>JBJMIY010000284.1:0-6767 GCA_045806605.1 Rubrobacteraceae bacterium | reverse complement strand
ACCACCGAGA
Organism: Rubrobacteraceae bacterium; assembly: GCA_045806605.1. Classification (GTDB taxonomy): domain Bacteria; phylum Actinomycetota; class Rubrobacteria; order Rubrobacterales; family Rubrobacteraceae; genus JALYGY01. Next base: position 6,757 of record JBJMIY010000284.1, on the reverse strand, counting down.
TGGGAGCATGGATGCCGGGCAGCGGGTTGACGCCGGGGATGCGCCTGCCCGTGCGCACGATCACGGTCCCGTTTATCTCCTCCCTGAGGATGGCGTTCGGAGAGCCCACGTCATCAGATCCCTCCGGCGTGACGGTGGCGGCTTTGATCCCGAATCCCGCCTCCTTCATCGCCGCCGCCGCCTCGTGCACGACCTGGTTACCGGTCGCCCTGCGGTTCTCCAGCGACAGGTCGTAACGCTGAAACTCGAGGTCAAGGCCCGTCACGCCGGGGTCAAGCACCCGCAGAGATTCCTCCAGGAGCTCCTGGCCTGTCTGGTCCCCCTCCATTACTACGATGGTCTTGCGGTCCACTCTAGTCGCACCTCTGATCTGGATAGTTATTCTTTCCGATCAAGTATACGACCCCGCGCTCCCCGGATGGTCCGAGGCTAGCCCGTGCACTCTGAGGAGCACCATGTCCGGCGGCAGGTGTCTTATGTAAACAGGTCGATGAGCTGGAGGTTCTCGAACTCCGTGGCAAGGGCGGGGGAGAGCTCGGCCCGGTCCTGAGGCTCGCCCAGGGTGCTCGCCACCTCCAGGAAAGCGTCGACGGGTCCGCTGGTCGGCGCATCCCTCCTCTTGAGGGCGACGATGGAGCGCGTCATACCGGGGTTCTCCTGGACCGAGATCAGGGCCAGGTTCCCCGCCGAGACGCTCCTTACTATCGCCGTCCGCGGCAGGAACGCTACCCCGAGCCGGTGCTCGACCATCCTCTTGGCCGCCTCGATGTTGTCTACCTCGAGCGTTCTTAGCTCCCTGATCCCCGCGTTCCTGAACAGCGCCATCGTCTGCTCGTAGTAGCTGGAGCTGTTGTCGAAGAGGATGAGCTGCTCCGTCCCGATCTCCGCCAGGTCAGCCACCCCCTTCGCTGTGAAGCGGTGCCCCGGGTCCACGACCAGCACCATCTCGTCCTCATACAGCCGCAAACTCTCTACCTCGGGATGCCGCATCGCCCGCGTCAGCCCGAGCTGTACCTCTTCCCTCAACACCATCACCAGGATGTCCTCCGAGTGCCCGGTCCGCACCGAGACCGAGACCCGCGGATACGCCGCCGTGAACCTCTCCAGTAGCCCGGGCAACGCATAGGTCCCGACCCCCGGCGACGCTCCGAGTACCAGCCGCCCGCCCGAAGCCCCCCGTAGCTCCTCCAGTCGTCGCTTGCCCTCCTCGAAGCTCGCCACCGAGCGCTCGGCGTACGGCAGGAACTCCTTCCCGGCCTCCGTGAGCCGCATCCCGCGGCTCGTCCTCACGAAGAGCTGGTCGTCAACCTCCTCCTCCAAAGCCTTCAGCCGAGCCGTCAGCGTCGGTTGCGTCAGAAACATCTCCTCCGCGGCCCGGCTCAGGTTCCCAAGCCGCGCCACCGCCAGGAAACACTCCAGTTGTCCAAACAGCACCGCAGCCTCCAAACGTTCTGATATAGGTTTTCTCTATGGAAATAATATAAGCAAACAATTGGACCAATGGCAAGGGTGAGAGTATCGTGGTCCCACGCGATAAGAAGCAAGAGACAGGAGGGTTCCATGATCCCCGTTCAGTACAGAGACCCGGAGACCGAGGAGATCCTGGACCGCCGCTACGAGGAGTCCGTCCCCACCATAGGGACGCGGATGCAGATCGGTTTCGGGCATTACCAGGTGCTCTTCCGCTGGCAGTGTGTGCCGACCAGTTGCATAGTCTACGTGCGGCGGGTGCCGCGGGAAGTTGGCGCTCGCGCCGCCGCCTAGCAGGGGCGTTTTCGGGGCTCCGAGCGTTGGGTACGACGGGTTGCTAGAGTATTCGCTCTAGCAGGCTAGTCGAAAGAGACGGAGAGGAGCCCTGAATCATGGAGAAAACGCGCACCTTTGAAGAGGGGGTCGAGTTCAAGGCCTCCATCCCTGAGGAGTACGCCGAGATCCTTACGCCCGAGGCGGTCTCCTTCGTTGCGAAGTTGAACCGGGAGTTCGGCGGGCGGGTAGAGGAGATCCTGGAGAAGAGGAAGGACTTCCAGGAGCGGATCGACGCCGGCGAGATGCCGGACTTCCTACCCGAGACGAAGGACATTCGGGAGGGCGGCTGGAGAGTTGCGCCCGTGCCGGACGACCTCCAGGACAGGCGGGTGGAGATCACGGGCCCGCCGGACCGGAAGATGCTGATCAATGCCCTCAACTCGGGCGCGAGCACGTACATGACGGACTTCGAGGACGCGAACTGCCCGACGTGGCACAACATGCTCGAGAGCCAGCTCAACCTCCGCGACGCGGTGAACCGCACGATCTCTTTCGACGACCCCGAGACGGGCAAGCACTACGAGGTGGGCGAGGATCCCGCGGTCTTGATCGCCCGCCCCCGCGGCTGGCATCTCCCCGAGAAGCACATGCTGGTCGACGGCAAGCAGGTCCGGGGCACCCTCTTCGACTTCGGCCTTTACTTCTTCCACAACGCTCAGAACCTCATCGACCAGGGTTCGGGACCGTACTTCTACCTGCCCAAGATGGAGCATCATCCCGAGGCGAGGCTCTGGAACGACGTCTTCAACTTCGCCCAGGACGAGCTAGGGATACCGCGGGGCACCATCAAGGCGACGGCGCTCCTCGAGACGTTCCCGGCTGTCTTCGAGATGGACGAGTTCCTCTACGAGCTCAAAGACCACTCTGCGGGCCTCAACGCCGGGCGTTGGGACTACATCTTTAGCTACATCAAGACGTTCCGCAACAGGGAGGGCTTCGTCCTCCCCGACAGGTCGAAAGTCACCATGACCGTCCCGTTCATGCGGGCATACACGCAGCTCCTGATCAAGACCTGCCATCGCCGGGGCGCCCACGCCATCGGCGGGATGGCGGCCCAGATTCCCATCAAGGACGATCCCGAGGCGAACGAACAGGCCTTCGCGAAGGTCCGCGAGGACAAGGAGCGCGAGGCGAGAAACGGCCACGATGGCACCTGGGTTGCGCACCCTGGCCTCGTCCCCGTAGCCAAAGAGGTCTTCGACGAGATAATGCCTCAGCCCAACCAGCTCGACAAGCTGCGCGAAGACGTCGACGTCAGCGCCGCAGACCTCTACGAGCCATACAAAGACGACCCGATCACCGAAGCCGGCCTCCGCAACAACGTCAGCGTCGGTATCCAGTACCTCGGAGCCTGGCTGGCAGGCCGCGGGGCCGTTCCCGTCTTCAACCTAATGGAGGACGCCGCGACGGCCGAGATCTCTCGCACCCAGGTGTGGCAGTGGATCCACCACGACGAGGGTATCCTCGACGACGGTACAGAGGTGACCTCGGACCTCTTCCGCGACATCCTCGCCGAGGAGCTCGAGAAGATCCCTACCTTCGTCGACCCTGTGCGCACCAAGAACGACCGCTTCGAAGAGGCCGCCCAGCTCTTCGACCGGATCTCGACAGACGACGACTTCGTCGTGTTCCTGACCCTGCCCGGCTACGAGTACCTGGATTAGGAGCGAGAAGATACCCGCCCATCACTACATCCCGTCCGGCGGCACAGCTTACAGGCCGCCGGTCCGCGCCTCCCGCGCAGGACCGCCCGCGCACTATTTGACACGTTCCGAGAAGGTGTACACAATGGTGCTATGCAAACTACACGTATGTTTGCCGAGCACTTAAGTGACGAGCGAACGACGGTAGGAGAGGAGAGGCGATGTTCAACGGGAGTGGTGCGGCTGCGGAGATAGCCCGGGAGTGGGAGTCCGAGCGCTGGGAGGGCATCGAGCGTCCGTACTCGGTTGAGGACGTGGCGCGATTGCGGGGGTCCATCAAGATCGAGTACACGCTCGCGCGGATGGGTGCGGAGCGGTTGTGGGAGCTGATGCGCACCCGCGACTACGTCCAGTCTCTGGGAGCTCTGACGGGCAACCAGGCTGTGCAGCAGGTCAAGGCTGGCCTGGAGGCGATATATCTCTCCGGCTGGCAGGTTGCTGCCGACGCCAATTTGGCTGGTGAGATGTATCCTGACCAGAGCCTGTACCCGGCCAACAGCGTGCCGCACGTCGTCAAGAGGATCAACCAGGCCTTGCAGCGGGCTGACCAGATCCACCATGCCGAGGGGAAGAACGGGATCTACTGGTTCGCGCCCATAATGGCCGACGCCGAGGCTGGTTTCGGGGGTGCGCTCAACGTCTTCGAGCTGATGAAGGCCATGATCGAGGCTGGCGCCGCGGGCGTCCACTTCGAGGACCAGCTCTCCTCGGAGAAGAAGTGCGGGCACATGGGTGGCAAGGTCCTGTTGCCGACGGCCCAGGGGATCAGGAACCTGATCTCCGCGCGGCTGGCTGCGGACGTGCTCGGGGTGCCGACGGTCCTCATGGCGCGGACGGACGCCGACGCGGCGAACCTGATCACCTCGGACGTGGACCCGGCGGACGCGCCGTTCCTCACCGGCGAGCGGACGGCGGAGGGCTTCTACAGGGTGAGGCCCGGCCTGGACTACGCGATAGCACGCAGCCTCGCCTATGCGCCGTACGCGGACGTGGTGTGGTGCGAGACCTCCGAGCCGAACATCGAGGAGGCCAGGGAGTTCGCTGAAGCCATCCACGCCGAGTACCCCGGCAAGATCCTGGGCTACAACTGCTCGCCCTCGTTCAACTGGAAGCTCAAGCTCTCCGACGAGGACATCGCTACCTTCCAGGAGCAGCTCGGCGCGATGGGCTACAAGTTCCAGTTCATCACCCTGGCGGGCTTCCACTCCCTCAACTACAGCATGTTCGAGCTGGCGCGCGACTATCGCGAGAGGGGCATGGCGGCGTACTCCGAGCTGCAGCAGGCCGAGTTCGCTGCCGAGAAGTATGGCTACACCGCAACCAAGCACCAGCGCGAGGTCGGCGCCGGCTACTTCGACGAGGTAGCCCAGGTCGTCGCTGGCGGCACTGCGTCCACCACAGCTCTCACCGGCTCCACCGAGGAGGAGCAGTTCGACGCGCCGCAGAGCCCGATCACGGGCCTCCCCGGTTCGACCGAGGACGAACAGTTCGTCAGGTAGGCTTCAGGAGCTGGAGGTACAGCCCTCTTTTCGCGGGGGCTGAAAGGAGGGGTGAATGAAGGAGAGCGACGTACGCGTGGCCAGTCAAGATCAGGGGCGTCTCCTGCCAGACGTGCCGCCCGCTCCGGGGCAAGACGGCGTCCTGGACGCCTCCGGGCCGGCGAAGCGTGAGGCTGACGACGAATGGCTGGAGATCGCAACCGGGGACCCGGCCTTCTTCATCAAGCCCTCCGACACCGTGTAGGTAGCTCTTTTGCGGGTGATAGGGAAGAGGGACCGGCTACCCGGCCCCTCTTTCGTTGTCTGAGGCTGCTCGTCGGGTCTCGGGTAGATAAGAGCTTGCTTCAGGGAGCGCGCTCGAAGTGCAGGTAGCTGACGCCCCGCGCGTCGAGGAAGTAACCCCTCGGGTTATGCACGAAACGCATGAGCGCGTTGTCGCAGGTGGGGCAGCGTAGGACCGTGCCGATCTCGGTCATGTAAGCCATCGCCTCGCCCATGTGCGCGACCGTGCCGCAATTGCCGCAGGCGCCCTCCGCGGTGGTCACCTCGAAGGCGAAGGCCTCCCCGAGCGGCCCGCCGGCGGCGTTCCCGTCCAGCTTGTGTTCGTCCATATTCAGCCTCCAGTCGGTCCGAAGCGTTCGGTCTTTATGCGTCCTGCGTCGTGCCTGAGCTCCACGAGCGCCGTAGCAACCGACTCGACTAGCGGCGTCGGGCCGCAGACGAAGGTTAGCGGGCCCTGCTCGGGAGACGGCGCGACCTCCGCGAGCATCTCATCGTCGATGCGGCGGGCGTAACCCGTCCAGCCGGGAGGCTGGGAGCGGGTGAGGGTTTCGATCACCGCGAGGGAGCCGTCAGAGGCGGCGAGCCGGTCGAGCTCGTCTGCGAAGATAGTCTCTTCACGCGAGCGCGAGGAGTAGAGGAGGCGGCAGGGAGCTTCGCTTCCGGTGGCGGCGCGGTGCCGGATCATGGCCGCGAGCGGCGCGATGCCCGAACCTCCGGCCACGAGGAACAGGGGGCCGCCCTCTCTCACCTCCCAGGTGAACCAGCCCCCGATCGGACCGCGTAGCTCCAGCTTATCTCCTGAGCGCAGCTCATCGGTCAGGTAAGGAGAGACCTCGCCGTCGTCGAGACGCTCGACCACGAGCTCGACGCTCTCTTCCTCTGGCGCGGACGCGATCGAGTAGCTGCGCTGAGCCTGGTAGCCGTCCTCGGCGGTGAGGCGAACGTCCACGTGCTGACCCGCTTTGTGCCCTTCCCAGCCCGGTACGTCGAGGAATAGGCTCTTGGTACGCGGCGTGGCGTGGTGGGTCTCGACGACCTCGCCGATACGCCAGACCAGCCTTTCGGGAGGATGCCCTGTCTCGGCCATCTCAGTCCCCCCAGTAGCGCTGCTCGCGCCAGGGGTCGCCGTAATTGTGGTAGCCGAGCGACTCCCAGAAGCCCGGTTCGTCGTGGCTCAAGAGCCTGAGCCCCCTGACCCACTTGGCGCTCTTCCAGAAGTAGAGGTGGGGGACGAGGAGGCGCGCGGGTCCGCCGTGCTCGGGTTCGAGAGGCTCGCCGTCGAAGGAGTAGGCGATCCAGGCCTTGCCACCCGTGACGTCCTCGAGCGGCAGGTTCGTGGTGTAGCCTCCGTCGCAGAACGCGAGCACGTAGCCGGCCGCAGTCTCGACCCCTTCGAGCAGGGTGTCCACGGATACTCCTTCCCAGCGGGTTCCGAGCTTCGACCACTTGGTGACGCAGTGGATGTCG
>JBJMIY010000283.1:0-5255 GCA_045806605.1 Rubrobacteraceae bacterium | reverse complement strand
TGGGCCGTAACCTGGCCTCCACTACCGGCTTTGCCCTTGATGGTGTCGCCGGTCTGGTCCTCCGATCTCGCCGGCAGCAGTCCTTCGAAGACCATCAACCAGGAGTCTTTAGGGAGTAGTTGCGGAGGCGTGACGCGCCTCTGTCCCCGCCAGAGCATCTTGCGCTTCTCCACGGCCTCAGCGAGATCGCCGAGGCGTGGCTCCCCCGCGTCCAGGGACGCGGCCATGTCCTCTAGCTCGTCCCGGCGCAGCCAGAACACGTCGGCGGGTTTCTCCACGGCGCCCGCCTCGACCAGGCGGCGGCCCAGCTCGAGGAGCATACGCCGCATAACGGGCCAGGCCAGGCCCACGTCGGCGAGCGCGTCCTCTCGCACGGGTGCTACGTCCTGCGCCCACTCGAGCAACCTGCTAAAGAGCTTTCGCCGCGGGCCGTCCAAACTCTCCAGTACCGTCCTTGTCGCCTCCTCGCGGTGAGCGGCTGTTCTACTCTGGCGCTCGTGGGGACTCGTTACATCGCCCCGGAGGTAGAACTTGAGCGTGTCGAAGAGGGGCGCGGGGTCGTCTGCGGGAACGGGGTTCACGAAGTCCAGGTTGTAGACGGCGTGCCCGTAGCGGTCGAGGTGAGTCTGGAAGCGAGACCTCCAATCGCGCCACACTTCGCTGTCCACCCCGGAGGGAAGCTCTTCAGCGCTGAGCAAATCGAGGATCCGGTCCGACGGTGTGCCGGCCAGCGTCCGGGCGAGGTCGGGGTGCTCGCGGGACCAGACACCCAGGTCGTAGAGGGACTTCTCGGCCTGGATGGGCATGCTGTCGAAACCCAGCAGGAAGGTCTGTGCCGGGGGATCCCCTTCGCGCCTGACGAGGCGGTTATAGAACGCGGTGAACAGCGCCTCGCTCGAAGCGGCAAGCGGGATGACCGTCTGCACCGAGGTGTAGTACTCGGTCCCCGCGTCCAGTAGCTCCCGCGCGCCCGCAAGGAGCCGGACTGCTGGCAGGGCTTCTGGCGGCTTCGTTTCCCACTCTTCGACAATCGTCGCGTAGCGGGGCTGAGAGTACTCGCGCCAGCGTTTTACACCGCTTGCCTTTCCGCTTCCGTACAGTAACGGGAGGACCGGGAGGGTCTTGGCGCTGATCCTCAGGAGGGCCGACATCTTGTAGTAATAGTAGGCGTAGCCGTTGATGGTCGGGAAGTGCAGGTCGCCCTCCCTGAGGGTGTCGGAACCGAGGAGCTCGTTCATGAGCGATCGTAGGGACCGGGTGACCGATCCGTCCGCGAGGTCGGCGAACAAGGGTGAGAGCGGGTCGGGCATCTGCTCGACGATACTGGCACGCACGTACATGGCCTTCGGGTCCGGCACGCTCCAGTCGGTCGGAGGATCGGCCTCGGGCTCCGGCAAGGCGGTGATGGGCCGTGCCTGGAGGATGCAAAGCTCCCCTTCCGAGAGCGCCCACTCGATGTCCTGCGGAGATCCGTACAGCTCCTCGATGCGCGCTCCGTAGCGCGCCAGCTCCGCCGCCATCTCGTCGTCGAGCACCGGCTGGCGGCGCCGTGACTCCGGCACGGGTCGCTCCTCAGTACCGCTCTCGGTGTATAAGGTCAAGACCTCCTTGTTGGAGATCTCGCGCGAGATCACGCGCCCGCTCTCTTTCTCCACGACTATGGAGTCCGGCGTCACCGAGCCGCTCACCACCGACTCGCCCAGGCCCCAGGCGGCGCTGATCGCTACCTCGTTCCGGCGACCGTTCGCGGGGTTGGCCGTGAACATGACGCCAGCCGACTCGGACTCGACCATCCTCTGGACCACCACGGCGAGGCTCACGGTGGCAGGATCAATGCCCTGGCGTGCCCGGTAAGCCATCGCCCGTGCCGTCCACAGTGAAGCCCACGAGCTCTTGACCGCCTCGAGCAGCGCCTCCGCTCCGCGCACATTGAGGTACGTATCCTGCTGTCCGGCGAAGCTCGCGCCTGGCAGGTCCTCGGCGGTGGCAGAAGATCGGACGGCGACGGGCGTCTGTGCGTCTTCGCTCATCTCTTCGTAGGCGGCGCGTATCTCGTGTGCCATTTCCTCGGGGACCTTGCCGCCGGAGAAAAGAGCGCGGATCCCCTCCGCTACCTCCTCGAACGCGGCCGGGTCCACCGCCCGGGTTGCCGAGGCGCGCCCGACGATCTCCTCTCCGATGTCGTTTGACTCGACGAATGCGTCGTACGCCCTGGTGGTGAGGACGAAGCCGGGCGGCACGGGAAGCCCGGCGTGGCTCAACTCGCCCAGGTTGGCGCCCTTGCCGCCCACGAGGGCGATGTCGTCTCTGCGTATGTCATCGAGCCAGGCTGAGTACGTCACGTCCGCCGCCTATAGATTGGTGGGTCGCAGATCATGAGTCCCTATCACCGCAATTTTATTACGGGAATCCGGGATGAAAACGTTGATCTCCCTGCGCTCCTACGAGAAATAGAAGGCCAGCGCGGCTATAACGTAGACGCCGCAGAGCATTGCGCCCTCCAGCCAGTTGGAGCGGCCGTCGAGGGCGACGAAGCCGGTGACGACGACGGCTGCGCCCAGAGCGCCGAGCTCGAGCGGGGTGAAGACCAGCCGCAGAGGATGGCCGAGCAGGGGGCCAAGGAAGACCAGGATCGGGGTCACCAGGAGAGCGACCTGAATGGAGGAGCCTAGCGAGATCGCCATCGAGAAGTCCATGTTGTTCTTGTAGGCGATCTGGACCCCCACCACGTGCTCGGCGATGTTGCCGACTATGGGGACGATTATGACGCCGACGAAGAGCTCGGAGATGCCGTACTCCTCGGTGAGCGGCTCTATCGCGCCCACGAAGGCCTCGGAGGTGAAGGCTACGGCCGCGGTCGAGGCGAGCAGCACGACGAGCGAAGCCGCCCGCCCGAACGGCGCGTGTCCCTCGCCCGTCGCCACGCCGCCCTCGGGGCTGCGGAGGTAGAAGAGCAGGTAGAGGACGTAGAGGACGAACATCACCACCGCGACCTCGACGCTCAGGGTGGCGGGCCCCTGGCCCGGGTTCGTGGCGGCGAAGATCGTGGGTATTGAGAGCGCGGCGGCGACGATGGCGAGCATCGAGGCGTTTATCCCGGCTATCGTCGCCGAGAAGGTCTGGGCGCCGTTCTTGAGCCCGCCGAGAAGCAGGCTAGCCCCTAGCACGAGGAGGACGTTGCCGATGATCGAGCCGATGATCGAAGCCTTCACGACTGTGGTCAGGCCCGCCGCCAGCGCGAAGATGGTGATGATGAGCTCTGCGGCGTTCCCGAAGGTGGCGTTGAGTATGCCCCCGACCCGTGGCCCGGCGTGATGGCCTAAAGACTCCGTGGCCTGTCCCAACACCCAGGCGAGCCCGACGAGGGCGAGGGCGGAGACGGCGAAGATAAGCAGGGTGGGCGCGTGCAGTAGCTCGGCGGCGACCACGCTCGCTGTGAGCAGGACGGTGGCCGCGTAGGCTATCTTACCCAGCAACGCGCTACTCTCTCTAGAGCAAACACAATCACCATCTTACCCAGATAATCGCGGCGGCTATCCTATAAGATAAACATGTTGGACGTTGCTTGTTAAGGAGACCTTTGATCGACTACCACCTTCACGTCGTCGCCCACGGAGACCGGCCGATGACGGTCGAGAACATACTCGCCTACTGCGAGGTTGCAAGAGAGCGCGGCATCCTCCAGATGGGCATCACCGAGCACGACCGCTACCTCGACGAGATAGATCTGGCCGCCTTCCAGGAGGCGCGGGAGAAGTCTAGAGACGTGGAGCTGCGCCTGGGGATAGAAATAGACTTCGTCCCCGGCGATGAGGAGCGGATGGAGCACGACTCCAACGCCCTCCCTTACGACTACGTCATCGGGAGCGTGCACAGGGTTGACGGGGAGGAGGTGGATCACCCCGACCACAGAGAGATCTACGATAAATGGGACACCTACGACCTTTACGAAGCCTATTACGCGAACGTGCGGGCTGCTGCTCTCTCCGGACGCTTCGACGTCCTCGGCCACCCCGACCTCATAAAGATCTTCCGCCAGTACCCGGACGAAGACATCACCGGCATGCTCGAGGAGACCGCCGACGCCGTGGCGGAGTCGGGCATCGTGGTTGACGTGAACGCCGCGGGGTTGCGCAAGCCGGTCGGTGAGATCTACCCCTCCAGAAAGCTTCTCGAGATGTTCTATCGCCGCGGCGTGCCCATCATCCTCTCCTCCGACGCCCACGCCCCCGACCAGGTCGGGATGGGCTACGAGAAGAGCCTCCCGCTCGTCCGCGACGTCGGCTACCGCGAGGTCGTGACCTTCTCCGGGCGCGAGCGCGGAACCCTGGCGCTGTGACCGAAGAACTCTTCCTCGGGGACTCGTACCTGCGCGAGTTCGAGGCCGTGGTCGTCGAGCTCTCGGGGCGGGAGGTGATCCTGGACCGCACCGCGTTCTACCCCGGAGGTGGGGGCCAGCCGCCGGACAGGGGAACGCTGGGCATCGGCCCTGTCCACGCTAGCGTGGTGGACGCCCGGCGCGAAGGCCGCCAGGTCGTCCACGTCCTCGATAACCCCATCCCCGACACGGTGCGGGAGCTCGAGGGGAGCCTTGACTGGGAACGGCGTTACGGCCACATGCGCCACCACACCGCCCTGCACGTCCTCTCCGGTGTCATCTGGCGGAATTTCGGGGCGAAGGTAACGGGAGGCCAGATGCGCTCGGACCGTGCCAGGATGGACTTCTCCTTCCCGGAGGAGTGGACCACGGGCGTCGTCTGGGAGATAGAGCGGCTCACGAACGAGGCTCTCGCCGAAGAGCGGCCCGTGAAGGTTTACGAGCTGCCGCGCGAAGAAGCCCTCGAGAACCCCGACCTGATCCGCACCCAGGTCAACCTGGTGCCCGAGCGGGTGCGCATGATACGGATCGTCGAGATCGAGGGCATAGACACCCAGGCAGACGGCGGAACCCACGTCGCCAACACCGGCGAGGTGGGAGAGATAGAGATAACCGGCCATAAGAGCAAGGGCCGCCAGAACAAGCGCGTGGAGTTCGTCCTGCGATGAGAGCGTCCATAATATACCTTTTCCTGCTCGCGCTGCTCCTCGCCGGTTGCGGAGCTTCCGGCGCCGGATCTTCCAACACCGGATCTTCCGACACAGGCGCGAGCGCCTCCCGGGGAGCAGAAACGACCGGCACCGCTTCCGAGCTGCGCAATGTGACCATCGACTCCTCCGGCGGCGGGAAGGTCGAGTTGAGGGTGGAGATCGCCGAC
>JBJMIY010000282.1:0-3110 GCA_045806605.1 Rubrobacteraceae bacterium | reverse complement strand
AGCTAACACCACGCTCGGCCAGCTGATCATCGCCGGCTCGTCGATAGCCGATTTCGGCGCGATCATCCTGCTCTCTCTGTTCTTCTCCGGGGATTCGAGCAGCGTGGGGTCTACCCTGCTTTTGATCGGCGGTTTCGTGGTACTGGTGATCGCTACGGGGCTAGCATTGGCCGAGGTCGAGCACTCGAGCCGTCTGAGTTCTGCCCTCCTAAGGCTGCAAGACTCCAGCGCCGAGATTAGGGTTCGGGGAGCCTTTCTCTTGCTCATTGGGCTCGTGGTGATCGCGCAACTCTTCGGGCTGGAGGTGATCCTGGGCGCGTTCTTCGCCGGGGCGGTGCTCAAGCTGCTGGATCGCGACGAGATGATGACGCACACGGGTTTCCATACGAAGCTCCAAGCCGTCGGCTTCGGCGTCTTCATCCCCTTCTTCTTCGTCACCAGCGGGATACAACTCGACGTGAGGGCGTTGTTCGCCGGAGGAGCGGCGCTCGCGCTGGTGCCCGTGTTCCTCCTCGCCTTGCTGCTCGCCCGCGGGCTGCCGGCTGCCCTGTACAGGCCGATGGTTGGCGACAGAAGCTCTCTAGCGGCCGGGCTCCTGCAGGCTACTTCGCTGCCGTTCATCGTCGCCGCCACGGGCATCGGGATGGAGCTGGGCATACTGAGCCCCGCGGTTGGCACCGCCATGGTGGTAGCGGGGTTGCTCTCGGTGGTGCTGTTCCCGCTTGGTGCCCTCACGATTCTGCGAGGCGGAAAACCAGGCGCAGCTGATGAGCCAGATGGCGCGGCCTAGGCTTCGTCCGGGTGGTGTGGCGGAGGTGGTGGAATGATCCAAATTCATAGTGCAAGGGGCCGGAGGCCCAGGCAACAAGAACTCAGAGAGTTGATGGAGCGTATGGGGCTCGAAGCGCTTTTGCTGAGGAGATCGACCAACTTCGCCTGGTACACGGGCGGCGCGGACAACCGAGTCGATCACGCTTCGCCCTATGGCGTTGCGGACGTCCTCCTCACTCGTGAAGCGGAGTACATCTTTACTAACAACATCGAGGCCCCGCGAATGCGCGAGGAGCAAACCCCCCACTTCGAGGTGATAGAGCATCCCTGGTACGGAGACGAGGCGGCCGCCATCCGGGAAGTGGTCGGCGACGCCCCCTTGGGGACGGACTTCTCGCTGGAGGGGTCCCTGGACGTCTCCAGCGAGGTCGCGCCCCTGCGTTACGCCCTGGACGCGGACGCCCTGGAACGCTACCGAAAGGTCGGAGCCGACGCCGCGGCTGCGGTGGCGGAGGTGGCCGATTCTCTGGAGCCGGGGATGAGCGAGTATGAAGCCGTAGCGAGCCTCGCGGCGGCCTGCCGGCGCAGGGGACTCTTTAGCTCCGTGCTCCTGGCGGCCGCAGACGACCGCATCGCCCGCTATCGCCACCCCATACCGCACGGCGCGCACATCGATCGGCGGGCCATGCTCGTGGTGAGCGCCGAGCGCGGCGGGCTCTACGCCAACATCACCAGGATGGTTCACTTCGAGAAACCCGATGCCGAGCTCGAGCAGCGGCAGGAAGCCTGCGAAGTGATCCTCGGGCGTATGAGGGAGGAAGCCACCCGCCCTGGCCGAACACTGGCCGACGCCTTCGCCGACTGCCGGCGCTTCTACGCGGAAGCGGGGTTCCCTGATGAGTGGATGCTGCACCATCAGGGAGGCATGACCGGCTACGCCTCGCGCGAGATCATAGCGACCCCCCAGACGCACCAAGAGATAAGGGTCGGACAGGCCTTCGCCTGGAACCCCTCCGTTACCGGAGCCAAGGCGGAAGAGACCTTCGTCCTCAGTGAGGGCGGTCCGGAGGTCATCACCCGAATACCCGAAGAGGGCAAGACGCTTGAGTAAGCACGCCAGAGGAGGTGAAAGAAGGAAGAGTAAGCGATGCAGAGTGTTCCTCACGAAAGGAAGAGTTCCATGCAGCAATCACCGATGAACGGCTCCACCTCCGCCGGCGCCGCCTATGTACAGACCAACGCAGTGCCCAACGAGGTCATCGCGTTCCGTCGGTCGGGCGACGGGTCGCTCGATCGCATCGGCAGCGTGGCGACCGGCAGCGATGGCACCGCTTCGCCACACCTCACGTCACAGGGTTCCGTCGCTTTGACGCGCGACGGCCGGCACCTGTTGGTGACAAACGCCGCCACAGACGACCTCAGCGTCTTCTCGGTGGTCTCAGACGGCTCGATCGAGCTCCACCACCTTGACTTAGCCGAAGACCTCATGCTCGCCCTGGACCGCGTGAGCTTCGCCAAGGGGTTGGCCATAGAGCCAGACTCCTGGCAAGAGGACCTGCTGCGTTCCGCATCGAATAGGGTGCTCCTCAACTGCTGCAGGCAGAGCGGCAAATCCACCATAACGGCTATCGTCGCCCTGCATCGGGCTCTGTATCATCCCGGCTCGCTGATACTGTGCCTCGCTCCGGCCCTACGCCAGTCCCAAGAGCTCTTCTCCAAGATGGCTCTCTTCTATCGGAACCTGGGCAAGCCCATTTCGGCAGTTGGGGAGCGCAAGCTCTCCCTCGAGCTCGAGAACGGAAGCCGTATCGTCACGCTGCCCGGCTCGGAGAAGACCACCCGAGGCTTCTCTGGCACGTCGCTGCTGGTCCTGGATGAGGCGGCACGTGTAGAGGACCAACTCTACTTCGCCGTGCGCCCGATGCTGGCGGTGAGCGGTGGCACCTTGATGATGCTCTCGACGCCATACGGCAAGAGGGGCGTCTTCTACGAGGAGTGGAGCGATGGACACGGATGGGAGCGCTACGAGGTTCCGGCTAGTCAGTGCCCCCGGATATCGGAGGAGTTCTTGGAGGAGGAGCGCGCCTGCCTCCCTCCGTTCATCTTCAGGCAGGAATACGAGTGCTCCTTCGAGGAGATCGAGGACCAGGTGTTCTCGGTAGACCTGATAGACCGGGCGGTAACCGAGGAGGTCCAGCCGCTGTTTGGGACGGGAGGATAGATGGCTACCTACTACGCGGGCCTTGACCTGGGGCACTCGGCAGACTACACCGTCTTGGCCGTGCTACAGAAGGTTCCCACTTACGACCCACAGACGGCCAGGCACTCGACCGAGTTGC
>JBJMIY010000281.1:0-4185 GCA_045806605.1 Rubrobacteraceae bacterium | reverse complement strand
CTGATATATAATTCCGTACTCGTCGTATAGCTACAGGGCAGGTTATTTGGACTACAACGGGTTCGCGGCCAGGGTGGGCCGCATCGTCGGCAACGTCGAGCGTGCCGTCTCGGGCAAGCGCGACGACGTCTTTCTGGCGGTCGTATCGCTGCTTGCGGGAGGGCACGTCCTCATCGAGGACGTACCGGGGGTGGGTAAGACCCTGCTCGCCAAGTCGCTGGCCCGCTCCATAGGCGGGGAGTTCAGGCGCGTCCAGTTCACCCCGGACCTCCTCCCGGCTGACGTGACGGGCCTCAGCGTCTACAACCAGGGCGAGCGGAGCTTCGAGTTCTGGGCCGGCCCGGTGTTCGCCAACGTGGTGCTGGCCGACGAGATCAACCGCGCCAGCCCCAAGACGCAGAGCGCGCTGCTCGAGGCGATGGAGGAGGGGTCGGTGACGGTGGACGGCCAGACGCGGCGCTTGCCTCGCCCTTTTTGCGTGGTGGCTACCCAGAACCCCATAGAGCACGAGGGCACCTACCCGTTGCCGCACGCCGAGCTCGACCGCTTCATGATCAAGATGGACATAGGCTATCCGGACGAGGAGGCCGAGATGGACCTCCTGAAGCTCAGCCGGGACCCGGCGGCCGAGCTGGAGCCCGTGATGAGCCTCGGGGAGTTCGAGGAGATGCGCCGCCTCGTGGAGGAGACCCACGCGAGCGAGGCGGTCTTGAGGTACGTGGTCTCCGTCACGTCGGCGACGCGCGAGCACGACGACGTGTACCTCGGGGCCTCCCCGCGGGCGAGCCGGATGCTGCTCGCGGCCTCCAGGGCGCGCGCCGCCGCGAACGGCCGCTCATACTGCACCCCCGACGACGTCAAGGCGATGGCCCTGAGCGTGCTGGCGCACAGGATCATCCCCTCCTCGAGCGGCGAGGCGGACGCGGCCGTGGCCGCGGGGGGGATCGTGCGCGAGATACTGGGCTCCGTGCCCGTGACCGAGGCGGTCTAAAGGCCTTGCGCGGGGCGCACGCCTCGCGGCTCGCCGTCCGGCCTACGGCCCGCGGTTGGCAGACGCTCGTTGCCGGGCTCTTTACCCTCTTCGTGGCGCGCCTGATCGGGACTACCCAGTTCCACCAGCTCGCCTACGCCTTTCTGGCCCTCTCGCTCGCGGCGCTCTTGCTCGGGTGGTCGAGCTCCCGGGGCTTGAGCTTCTCGCGCGCGCTCCCGCCAGGGGCGCGCATCACGGCCGGCAGTCAGGCCAGGATAAGGCTTCTGATCTCGAACCGCTCGCGCTTCGGTTCGTCGGGGGTGAGCGTGGCGGACCGCCTCCCCGAGCCGCGCCGCTTCGAAGTCCCGCCCCTCGCCGCTGACGGTGAGAGGAAGATCGAGGCTCCCCTGGCTTTCGCGCGCCGGGGCGTCTACGAGCTGGGACCCGCCGAGGTGGGGGTGCGCGACCCCTTCGGGCTCATGCGCTTCGTCCGCGGGTTCTCCGAGAGGACGGAGGTGGTGGTCTACCCCGGGGTCCACGACCTGCGCGACTTCCCCATCCGCGGCGGGAACGTCGAGGTCGGCTCGCGGGGCGCGCGTGGCCGGCGGGGCGACGAGTTCGCCGGCCTGCGAGAGTACCGCAGGGGCGACGACCGGCGGCACATCCACTGGAAGAGCCTGGCGCGCACCGGGGATCTATACGTCAAGGAGTTCGCCGTCGAGGCGCCGCGCCGCTACTCCGTAGCCCTCGACCTGCGCCGGGAGGGGCTGCGCGCCCCCGAAGCCGAGGTCGAGGACGCCGTCTCGGCGGCGGCCTCGGTGCTTACCCGCCTCTCACTCGCGCGCCTGCCGTTCAGGCTCGTGTGCGCAGACGGGCCCTGCTCGACCACGGCCTTCGGCTCGGATGAGGCGTCTTACTGGGGAGCGATGAGGCTGCTCGCGACGGCGCGGGCGGATGGGGCGCGCAGGCTCGGCCAGGCCGTTCTCGCCGAGGGAGATAGACTCGGTGAAGGCGTGGTCCTGGTCTCCCGCACCCGGAACGAGGACCTGCCGGCGTGCGTCCGCAAGCTGCGGGGCGCAGGGCTCCCTGTCACCGTCGTTGCGGTCGCGACGCACACGTACCGGACGCCCCCGGGGACGGGGGGCGCCGCGCAGAGCCGCGAGGCGGAGTTCCTGCGTTTCGTAGACCGGCTGGAGGCTGCGGGGGCCGCGGTGCGTGTGGTGAGCCACCCTGCAGGGGTGGCCGGCCTCTGCGGGGCAAAGCAGAGGGAGGTGCTCTAGTGGCCTGGGTCAGGGTTCCCCTCTACGCGGCGGCACTGGCGACAGGGGGGACGTTCGCCATCCTCTTCACCGGCGACGTTTACGTCTGGTTCCAGCGCTCCTCCATAGTATTTATCGGCGGGGGAGCATTCTGGGCCATGCTGCTGGCCGCGCTCGTCGCCGCGCTGGTGGGGTCTGCAGGGAAGTACCGCTTCGTGCTGCTGTTCCCCGCCACGGTGCTCTACACTCTCTTCGCCGCCTACGGGCTGCCGCCGCTCTTCTCGGCCTCCGGGTGGCGCGACCTTTTCTTCAGGGTGGGGGGCGACGTCTACGAGGCGCTAGCCATCATGTACGGCGAGCCCATACCCTACGACCTCCACCCCGGCCTCTTCGTCGTGCTCATCCCCGTGATCATGGTAGTGGTCACCTTCGCCACCTCGGCCACCCTGTACGAGGGAAGCCCGGTCATCTCGATCGCCGTGCTAGGCCTGACGATAGGGGTCCTGAGCACCATCAGCTTCGAGGACGGCGCCGGCCCCTTCTTCGCCGTCTTCCTGGTCGCTGCCGTGGCCCTCCTGCTCTCCCCCGGAGCCGAGTGGCCGGGAGCGGCCGGGACCCTGGCCGGCATAGCCGTCGTCTTGCTAGTCCTCGCTGTGCCGAGGATGCCGTTCTCGGAGGCGACGATCTCCCCCGGCTTCATAGACTGGACGCGCATCGGGACGGGGGGTACGAGCAGGCTAAACGTGGAGGCCGACGTCGGGGACTACCTCACCGCGGGGAGGGACACGGAGATCATGAGGGTGCACAGCTCCGAGCCGCTCCTGTGGCGCGGCGGCACCCTCGACTACTTCGACGGCGTCAGGTGGATTGACACCACTGAGCCGGAGCTCGACGACGGTGAGGAGATAGCTCCCGGTGTGCCGACCACAACCGTGAAGCAGAGCTTCGAGATCCTGAACGCCCAGACCAACGTCTTCTTCGGCGCGTACGAGATCACCCGTACCTCGGACGAGTTCGCAACCAAGAACTCCGACGGGTCCTGGTCGCCCGGCGAGCCCCTCGTCGAGAACAGCTCATACGAAGTCGTCTCCGACATCCCCCAGCCCACCGAGCACCAGCTCCGGAGCGCGGGTACCGTCTATCCACCGGATGTCGCGCAGAGGTTCCTGCAGCTTCCGGGCAACGAGCCGCCCATAATCGCCGAGACGGCAGAGCACATTCAGCGCACCTACAACACCGAGACGCCCTACGACACAGCGCGCGCCGTCGAGCGCTACCTGGTCTATGACGGCGGCTTCGTCTACAACCTCGACGTCAGCTACCGCCGGGCGGACAAGGCCATAGAGGAGTTCCTCGGCGATGGCAAGGAGGGATTCTGCACCCAGTTCGCCACCTCGATGGCGCTCCTCCTGCGCGAGCAAGGCATACCCGCAAGGGTCGTCTACGGCGCGACCACGGGGCGGGAGGCAGGACCCGACGAGTACGTGGTGACGGGGAGCAACATGCACACGTGGGTCGAGGTCTACTTCCCTGGGGTCGGCTGGTACCCCTTCGATCCCACCCCGGGCTTCTCCATGCCCTCCACGATGGAGCAGAACGCTCCGCGGCCCGAGATCCCCAACGCGGGGCAGCAGAGCCTCGGCTCCGACCCAAACGCTCTGAGCAGGAGGCTTCAAGGGCAGCAGACGCCGCAACAGCCCCGGCAGACAGCCGAGGGTCGAAGCCCCACCGGCCCTTCCGGCGCGGAGCGGAGGGAGCTGCCGTGGCTCCTGCTCGCGCTTGCGCCCGTTCTCCTCTTCGCCGCCGTTCCGCTCGTGAAGAGGGCGCTCGTCGCCCGTGGGCGGCCCGAGGACCTCTACAGGGACCTCACAGGCCGCCTGCGTGACGTGCTGCCGCCCGGCCGGAGCGCCATAGCCGACTCGCCAGCCCTGACACCCACCGAGCGGATACTGCTCC
>JBJMIY010000280.1:0-5221 GCA_045806605.1 Rubrobacteraceae bacterium | reverse complement strand
CTCCCACAACGAACGGATGCGGCGCGTCTTCGAGAAGAACGGCTTCAAACAGGTCGGCGTCGGCGCTATCCTCAGCCGTTACGATAATCGCCGCTATACCGAGCTCTTCTACCAGCGCCGGCGCGAAGAGTAGCCGGCCTGACCTCGTTTTTTGGCGTCCTGGATCTTCCTATCCGCTTTCTGGACCTTTCCGGCTACAATAAGGTCAGTGAGAACGCAGTTACAGTTGAACGTGCGGAGCCGGGGCGCTATGAGCGGGGTGCTCACTATGGGCAGCCTCGATCCGGCGTTCGCGGGGGCGGCACGCGTTGACGGGGGGCCTGTGGTCCTGGACCTGCGGGCGGTCGAGTTCGTGGAGCCGGCCGGGCTCTGCGGCCTGGCGGCGCTGGTGGAGTTCCTGATCCCCCGCTCCGAGGAAGTGGGTATCGCCCTCGCGGGACGCGACGTGCCGGCCTACCTGGAGCGGATGGACTTCTTCAGGCTCTTCGGAGACAGGGTGCGCACGAACGTGGACGTCGCCTCTCTCGAAGAGCGCCGCCGGCACAACCCGGGGACCTTGCAGGAGCTCATCAACTTCCACACGGAAGAGGAGATCCCCGGGATCATCGAGCGTATCTCGGAGATCCTGGAGAACCAGGGCTACCGCCTTAGAGAGAGGGTCGCCATCTGCTCGGTGCTCTCGGAGATCTGCGCGAACGCCGCCGAGCACGGCGCCTCCTCGTTCGGCGCCTACGCCGCTGTCCAGGCCTACCACCATATCGTTAGCGGCCCCCGTCGACGCGGCGAAGAGGTTCTGATCTCCATCGCCGACGGCGGCCCTGGTGTGCGCGAGACCCTCTCCCACAACCCCGCCCTCGCCGAATTCACCACCACGGATAACGACGCGCTGCGCCACGCCCTCGAAATGGGCGTCTCCGGTACGGGGGAGATCGGTCGCGGCGGCGGCCTCGCTCTCGTCGCAGGCATCGCCGCTCGCTCTAGCGGCTCCCTCTCTTTGCGCTCCGGAACCGGCCGCGTAACCGTCTATGAGAACCGCAAGAACTCCCGTAACGTCCCCGAGTTCCCCGGTACCTTCGTCCGCGTCTCCCTGCCTCGCCCCTCACAGGAGAGATCCCCGAATTGAGGGTGAAAATTACCCCCCGAATACCATTGATTTACAGCCCCACAGGGAGTACAATTCAGCCAGATGATTTCACTGACGACAGTGAGGACGGGATCGGTGCCTGAGGAGCGGGCGCACCGGGTCTTCGAGGTGGCTGGCGGCGACTTCGGGGGCAAGCTGATGGTGACCCGTTCGACGGGCCGGGCGGTCCGGGAGGCGCTCGAGGCGACGCTAACAACGTTGCCGAAGGGTGGGACGTTGTACGTGGACACCCGGGGCGTCGAGTTGATGGACTACTCCTTCGCGGACGAGGCGTTGGGAATCCTGGCGTCGAGGGCTGCGAGCGGGGAGTACGGGGACCGGCACCTGGTGCTCGTGGAGGAGGACCGGGACCTGCTGGAGAACGTCGAGGCCTCTTTGAGGCAGCGTTCGCTGGCCATGATCCGGGTGGACGAGGTCGGCGGGGAGCCGGGCATCGTCGGCGAGGTGCCCGAGCACCTGGTCGCAACCTTGCAGGCGATCTACGACGCAGGCTCCATCACGAACGCGGCGTTGGCAGCCAAACTCGGCCTCAACCACACCGCCTGCAACAACCGCGCCACCAGGCTCGCGAAGCTCGGCCTGATCCACCGCCGCACCGAGACAGCCGCCCCCGGCGGACGCCAGTATTCCTACGAAAGAGTCGTCTAGTGTTTTGTTTTGACCATATCCTCACTCATTTCAGTGAAGACAGCGGTACCGGTGTAGGAGCGCCGGAGGAGGTATAGCGGTGCGAGAAGAGTACATGATCGAGCGCCAGGGCAAGAGGTTCGTGCTGTATGCGGGTCTTTTGGAGGAGGCGCACAGCAGGGGCCTGAGGAGCATCGAGACGGAGCTGCTGCAGGTTCCGGGCCCGGGTAACGGCGAGGTCGCCATAGTCAAGGCTGTGGTGCGCACGGAGGACGGCAAGTTCACGGGTATAGGGGACGCGAGCCCCGAGAACGTGAACAGGACGATAGTTCCGCACGTGATCCGGATGGCCGAGACGCGGGCGAAGGCCCGTGCCTTGAGGGATGCGATCAACGTCGGCGTCACCGCCTTCGAGGAGCTCGGTGGCGAGGACGGCGCGGAGATCGTCGAGCCTGCAGGCGGCTCTGAAAAGCGGGATGAGCGTCCGCCCGCCCGCGTGCAGGAGAACAGGGGCGAGCTTCCGGCTACCAAGAAGCAGCTCAACTACCTGGAGGCTCTCATCTCCGACGTCGTCGACGACGACGGTGGCGGGATGGAGAAGTTCGAGGACATGGTCGGCAAGCCCATGGGCGAGCTCACCCGCGAGGAGGCGAGCGAGTGGATCAGCCGCCTCTCAGGGAAGGCCGCGTAGTGCGAACCTGGATCGCAGCCCTTGGCGAGGATGTCGTCCTCTACGAGGTGGACCTCCCCCCCTGTTGCCGGCGGAGCGCTGTGGGCTCGGGCGATTCCTTCGAATGCCCCTCGTGCGGAGCGGTGTGGCAGGCGCCGCTTCCCGTAGAGGCCGAGGAGGACACTTTTGGGCAACGCGACACGGAGGAGCGGAAAGGGGCCGCTTGATGAAGAGGGAGAGGAGCTCGCTCAGACCAGACACGACGCTAGCGCCGGTCGAAGAGCCGGAGGCCGAGGTCTACGTCTGGTCTCTGCCTGGCTGTTGCCTGCGGTCGCTCAAGGAGGCGGCCCTGGCCGAGGCGGGGGAGAGGCGGCGGCTCGAGCTCGAGTGCTCGTGCGGGAGGACCTGGCGCGTAACCTCGAGCCTGGATGAGAGGATCCTGGGCCGGTTCGTGACGCACGGCGGCCCGCGCGTCGGGGGCTCGCACCCGGCAGCGTGAACAAGGAGGTATCAGGTATCAGCAAGCTTTGTAAGGACGATTCGCGAATCGCCCCCAACGACCTGAAGCCTTCAGAAAGGGAGACGGGATGATGCAGACGCAGGACGTTCTCACGCAGTACCTGGGCAGAGTCCGAAACGGCACGCTACTCGAAGCTCACGAGGAGCGGGACCTCAGCAGGCGCTCCCACGAGGGCGACGCAGGGGCCAGGCGGCGGCTCATCGAGTCCAATCTGCGGCTCGTGATCTCCATCGCCAAGAAGTACCGCGGGCGCGGTGTGCCCTTCGAGGACCTCATCCAGGAGGGGAACGCGGGCCTGATCCGGGCAGTCGAGAAGTTCGACCCCGAGATGGGCAACCGCTTCTCGACCTACGCGACGTGGTGGATAAGGCAGGCCGTAACCCGCGCCATAGCCGACCACGCCCGCACCGTCCGCCTCCCGGCCCACGTCGTCGACTCCCTGTACCGTATGCGGCGGGCCGAGAACGCCCTTGGGATCGAGCTCGGTCGTGACGCTACGGAGGAGGAGCTGGCCGAGCGACTTGGCGTCAAGGCCGAGGAGACGCGGCGCCTGCGCGAGGTCAGCCAGCCGATCTCGAGCATCAACGCGCGCATCGGCGGGGCGGGAGATGAGGACGGCTCCGAGATGGGTGACCTCCTGCCGGACGAGAGGAGCGGCGACGACTACGCCAGCGTCGAGGTTGGCCAGTGGGAGCGTGCTCTC
Source organism: Rubrobacteraceae bacterium (assembly GCA_045806605.1). GTDB lineage: Bacteria > Actinomycetota > Rubrobacteria > Rubrobacterales > Rubrobacteraceae > JALYGY01. The sequence goes on along the minus strand of JBJMIY010000280.1, from coordinate 1,557 downwards.
GTCGAGGCCGTCAGGTCGCTGCCCGAGCGCGAGGCCAGAGTCCTCGAGATGCGCCACGGCCTGGATGGAGGGAATGTCCGGACCCTGCGCGAGGTCTCCGAGGTACTTGGGATCTCGCAGGAGAGGGCCAGGCAGGTCGAGATCAAAGCCCTCAGGACCATCCGCACCGGCCGCTACGCTAGCACCCTCCAGAGGGCGCTCGCCGAGGCCGTCTAGACCGGCGGGTTAGCCGCATCGGAGTCCCCCTTATCGGGCCGTCGAGGCACGCGCCTCGGCGGCCTCTTTCGTACCGCTGCGAGATCGCCTCTCGAGCAGCCGAGGTGGAGAATTCTCGGCGCAAGAGCTACCCTGCGTAGAGAGCGAGAGGAAGGGAGCCCCTTGGAGAAGACCGCACCTGAAACGCAGCGCGCACCAGAGCTGTTCGAGACGTTGGGAGGGACCGTCGCCGACGGGTTCCCCGCGATCCACTCCGCCGTTTACCACACCGGCCGCGGCACACCCTATCTCCGGTCCCCTGGGGTCGTCATGCTGACGCGGCCCCGGACCAACGTGGCCGGGCTAGCCGGCTTCCTCGAGGGATTCGACCCTGAGCTCCGGTTCCCCGAATACCTCGACGACCCTACCCGGCTGCCCGACTCTACCCAGCTCTGCAAGACCGCTGGCCAGCTCTGTTACGCTAGCTTCGGCCCCCGGCGCACGACGAACGAGAACGCCGCCGCCTACATCGGGCGGCTGACCTCGGCGGGGCACGGCTCGGTACTCGAGCACGCGAGCTTCAGCTTCCTGCTCTACGGCATCAGCCGCAGCGTCACCCACGAGCTGGTTCGACATCGCGCTGGCGTCGGTTTTTCCCAGATTAGTCAGCGCTTCGTTTCTGGAGGCGTGCTGCGCTTTGTGGAGCGCCCCGAGTACCAGGTAGACGAAGAGCTCCACAGGCTCTTCGAGGAGCGGGTAGACAGGGCAGCCGCAGAGTACGGGGAGATGGCGGACCGTTTGCTGGACCGGCAGGAGGGCGGGGCGAGCATGCTCACGGCGGACTACAAGACCGACGCCCGCAAGAAGGTGCAGCAGACGGCGCGTTCGCTGCTGCCCAACGAGACCGAGGCGCCGATGGTCTTTACCGGGAATGTGCGGGCGCTGAGGCACATAATCGAGATGCGGGCCGACGCGCACGCGGAGAGCGAGATCCGGAACCTCGCGCTGCGCCTCTTCCTCTGCGTGGTTACGGCAGACCCCATCCTCTTCGGTGATTATGAGATCGGGGAGTTGCCCGATGGCACCTACACCGTGACGACCGAGCACAGGAAGGCGTAGAGCACATGACGGTCCCGGGCGTCCGATGACGGTCGCCGGCGGGCTCGAGGGCGCGGACCCGACCGACCTCGCCGGGCTGCGCGAGGCCCTAGCGCTCGCCGACCCCGAAGGGAAGCTCGCCCCCATAGGCATGAGCAGGATCGAGATCGGAGGCGACGCTCTGAGCCTCTTGCACGAAGTCGTCTCGAATCTGGCACGCGCGGGCCGCGAAGCGCAGCAGGTCGTGCTCGCGATGGACGCCAC
>JBJMIY010000279.1:0-6161 GCA_045806605.1 Rubrobacteraceae bacterium | reverse complement strand
CGAGACGGCGTCGGCGGTCGCGACCAGCACGTCCTCGACGGTCTCCATCTCTATCTCGTGGTGGTGGGCGCTTATGGCGCGGACCACGTCGTCGGACTCCCCGCTCTTCTTCGCGAAGCGGCCCCCGATCAGGGCGTGGGTGCCCTCGACCTCGTGGTCTATGGCCTTGCCGACGTCGTGCAGCAGCGCCGCGCGGCGCGCCACCTTGACGTTCGCCCCGAGCTCCTGGGCCATCATGCCAGCCAGGTTCGCTACCTCGACCGAGTGGGCGAGCACGTTCTGGCCGTAGGAGGTGCGGTACTTCAGCGCGCCGAGGAGCCTGACCAGGTCCCCGTGCATGCCGCCGGAGACCTTGGCGTCGTAGAGCGCCTGTCGCCCTGCGGCCTTCATCTCCTTCTCGACGTCCTTGCGGGCCTTGGAGACGATCTGCTCTATGCGGCCCGGGTGGATCCTCCCGTCCTGCACGAGCCGCTCCATCGAGACCCGCGCGATCTCACGCCTCACGGGGTCGAAGCACGAGATGACGACCGTCTCGGGTGTATCGTCGATGATGACGTCGACGCCGGTTGCCGCCTCGAAGGCCCTGATGTTGCGCCCCTCGCGCCCTATGACCCGTCCCTTCATGTCGTCGGAAGGGAGCGCTATCGCCTTTACCGTAGACTCCGAGGTGAGGTCCGAGGCAAGCCGCTCCATAGTCGTGGAGATGAGACGGCGCGCTTCTGCGTCGGCCTTCTCCTCAGCCTCCATGGTCCGCTCGAGCACCAGGCGGCCCATGCGGTCCTCAAGCTCCGTCTCCAGGCCGGCGAAAAGCCTCCGCTCAGCCTCGTCCCTCGTGAGACCGGAGATCTCCTCCAGCGCCCTCAACTGCTGGGCCTCCCGCGCCCTCAGCTCCTCCTGCCTCGCGCGCAGCGCCTCCTCAGCCTCCGCAGCGCGGCGCCGACGCTCGTCGAGTTCGCCCTCGCGCCTGTCCAGGGCGGTGTCGCGGTTGTCCAGCCGCTCCTCGACGCGCGCGATCTCAGCCCGCCTCGCTCGCACCTCGGCCTCGGCCTCGTCTTTGATCCGCAGGGCAGCCTCTTTTGCTTCCAGCTCCGCTTCGCGGCGCTTCGTCTCGGCAGCGCGGTCGGCGTCCTCGATGATCGAACGCGCGTCCGACCGGGCCTCGGCCTGACGACTCCCCATTCTTGATTTGTAAACCAGATAGCCCAAGACCGTGCCGACGGTGAGCCCGACCGCCAGTCCCAGGACCAGTAACAGAACGTTCAAGGGTTTTCCTCCACTGGGCCGCGCCTCTCGCAGAGAGGCCCGAACTCAAGCTCGATTGACCTTTAGCCGGCCCCCGAAGCCCCGCGGTACTCGCGCGCGACCTCAGCACAGACGTCCGCTGAGTATCCCCGGCGCACCAGAAAGCCGTAGACCCTACGCGCCTCGGCGTCGGATCCTCCCCTATTATACCGCCGCGCGGCCGCGGAGCGAGCAGCCTCCACCTCGCTTCTCTCGGCAAACTCCTCCTCAACGATGCCCTGCGCCAGCTCGGTGTCCACTCCACTGCGCCTCAGATCTGCCGAGACCCTCCTCGGACCGTACCTGCGCGCCTTCTCGCGGACCACCGTCCGGGCGAACTCCTCGTCGTCGAGGTAGCCAAGCTCCTCGAGGCGTCCTATCACCGCCCGCACCGTCTCTTCACCGTAGCCGTAGCGTCGCAGCCGCTCGCGCACCTCGCTGCGCGAGCGAGCGCGATAGCCCAGGAAGTGCAGGGCGCGGTTCATGGCTAGCGCCCTCTCCCCCGCCACCCGCGCCGCCTCGAGCTCCTCGAGACCGAGCGCGGCCCCCTCCCGGAGGCCGCGCTCTACAGCTACGTCTGCGTCTATCTCGGCCCAGAACTCGCCGTCGACGAAGATCCTGGCTCTCCCCCGGCGCTCGCGCACCCGGGTTATCTCGGGCATGGTTGACCCGTGAGCAGGTCTTAAAAGACCCGCTGGGCCGCCTCCTCAAGCGGCCGCTCGGGCGCAGGAGGCCCTTCAGGGACATCCTCTGGAGCCTCAGCCGTACTGTTCAAGCCCAGCTTCTCGTAGATGTCGTCGAGGATGCGCCCTCGCACCTCGGCGTTCTCCTTCAAGAACTGCTTGGCGTTCTCGCGGCCCTGGCCCAACCTCTCGTCGCCGTAGGCAAACCAGGCGCCAGACTTCTGGATCACACCGTTCTCGATGCCGATGTCGAGCAGGCTCCCTTCCCTGGAGATGCCCTCTCTGTACATCACGTCGAACTCCACCGTCTTGAACGGCGGCGCTACCTTGTTCTTGACGATCTTGACCCGCGTCTGGTTCCCCACAGCGTCGTTTCCGACCTTCAATGACCCTATGCGCCGGATGTCCAACCGTACGCTCGAGTAGAACTTGAGCGCCCGCCCCCCCGGCGTCGTCTCCGGCGAGCCGAACATGACCCCGATCTTCTCCCTCAACTGGTTGATGAAGATGGCCGTCGTCCCCGACCGGCTTAGCGACCCCGAGAGCTTCCTCAAGGCCTGGCTCATGAGCCTGGCTTGGAGCCCTACGTGAGAGTCTCCCATCTCACCCTCGATCTCAGCTCGAGGGACGAGGGCTGCGACGGAGTCGATCACGACGACGTCGAGGGCACCGCTCCTCACGAGGGTATCGGCTATCTCGAGGGCCTGTTCGCCGTTATCCGGCTGGGAGAAGTAGAGGTTCTCGAGGTCTACGCCGATTGCCTGAGCGTAGGTAGGGTCGAGGGCGTGCTCAGCGTCGATGAAGGCGGCGAGCCCGCCCGCCTTCTGGGCCTCGGCGATAATATGTAGGCCGAGGGTCGTCTTGCCGCTGGACTCCGGGCCGAAGATCTCGACGATGCGGCCGCGCGGGACCCCGCCGACGCCTAGAGCCAGGTCGAGGGCGAGGGCGCCGGTGGGGATCGAGGCCACCCTCTGGGGGTCCTCGTCGCCCCAGCGCATGATCGAGCCCATCCCGAACAGCCGCTCAATCTGCGAGACGGCGGCGTCTATGGCCTTGCTCCTATCCAATGCATCCTCCAAAAAGCGACTGTGTAATGGCTGGTTGATTAGTATCGGCATCTCCTGCAACGGATTATACTGCAGGAGATATTCGCTCCCAAGAGCGTACCTTTCACGGGAACCTCAGGTCGCGGTCTTTAGAGTAAAGTCGCGGGTCAGGACCTCTCCGCTCTCTCCGAGCTTCCCGAGGTCTTGGCCGTTTACGACGACCCCGACGGCGCCGGCGTTGCCGGTCTTTATGCTGATCTCGCGCTGCGCCCGGAAGGTCTGGGAGAAACCTGGCTCGGCGATCTGCTCGTAAGCAAGCTCGCCGTCGACGAGGATGCTCAGCCAGGACGGGTCGCCTTCGACGTTGACCTGTACGGTGAGCGTCTCTGGCTGTGGCGGGGGGGCGGGCTGGTCTTCGGCTCCTCCGCCCTGAGCGTTTCCCTGGGGACCTCCCTGGGGACCTTCTTCGGCGGCGGGCTGCTGCTCGGATCGGGGGGGAGCCTGCTGCTCCGGGCTTTCGCCCTTGCTCTGGGCGCCCCGGCCGACGTAGTACAGCGAGCCGACGACAGCAGCTAGCGCGAGCACCGCCACAAGGAGGGTACGGATGGTGGTCCCTGAAACCTTGCGCCGCTCTTTCTTGCGCAGACCGCCGGGGTTGACCAGAGGTCGGTCGAACTCGCTCGCTGCCGGTGCCCCGTAGGTGGCGTTGCTGCGCTCCCGCCTGGGCTTCCTTCGGTCTCGAAGTTCCCGGGCGAGCTCCTCCCCGTCGAGACCGAGGTAGTTCGCGTATGTCTTCAGGAACCCGCGGGCGTAGACGGCATCGGGGAGGACCCCGTAGTCCTCGCGCTCCAGCCCTGAGAGATAGCGCTTGCGGATCTTGGTGGCTTGCTCGGCCTCCTCGAGGGTTAGGCCCCTCTCCATGCGAGCCTTCTCGAGGATGGGTCCGATCTTTGCGCCGACGTTGGGCGTATGAAAGGTGCCTTTATCCTCTTGCATAGCGGCTATCAGCCTATCACAAAAGCTACCAACCCTCGGCGGACTCGGCCCCCGCGCCGTCTCTGGCAAAGATGCCCTCGAGGTCGTGCTCAGTAGCCACAACCGAGCGTGCCTTGGACCCCTCGTACGGCCCGACGACCCCCTTGCGCTCGAGGGCGTCTATTATCCTGCCAGCCCTCGAATAACCTACTCTGAAACGGCGCTGCACCGCGCTGACGGAGGCTTGCTGCGTCGCGACTACGAAGCTCGCCGCCTCGGGCAGAAGCTCGTCGTCTGGTTCTTCTGAGGCTCTGGGGTCTTCTTTAGGCTCCGTCACCTCCTCGACGTAGCTCGGCTCGACGCGTCCGCGGCTCGCGGCAGCCGACGCGGAGACCACCCTCCCCACTTCTCCCTCGGAGATAAAAGCCCCCTGGACCCTGGACGGCCTGAGAGCCGAGACGGGCTTGAAGAGCATGTCCCCCATGCCGAGCAGAGCCTCGGCGCCCACGGAGTCAAGGATCACTCGACTATCCACCTGGCTGGAGACGGCGAACGCCACGCGGCTCGGGATATTGGCCTTGATCATGCCTGTAATGACGTCGACGCTGGGGCGCTGGGTTGCGACGACGAGGTGGATGCCTACGGCTCGCGCTTTCTGGGCGATCCGTATCACCGCGTCCTCCACTTTGGCCGCGGCCTGCATCATGAGGTCGGCGAGCTCGTCTATGACGATGACTACGTAGGGCATTGGCTTCTCGCTGCGCGCGTTGTACCCGTCCAGAGAGCGCGCCCCCGTCCCCTCCAGCACCTCGTAGCGCCGCTCCATCTCGGAGACGGCCCACGAGAGCGCGTTCGCCGCCTTCTTGACGTCGGTGACCACGGGGGTGATGAGGTGCGGTATGCGGGCGAAGTGGGTGAGCTCGACCCGCTTGGGGTCGACGAGCACCATCTTGACCTCTCTGGGGTCGGTGCTCAGCAGCAGCGAGGTGAGCAACGCATTGAGCATGACGCTCTTGCCGCTGCCCGTGGTCCCTGCGACGAGCAGGTGCGGCATGTCCGCCAGGTCGAAGAACACGGCCCGCCCCGAGATTTCCTTGCCCAATCCTACCGGCAAGGTCCAGTCGTTCCCCTCGGGGTACTCCAGGAAGACGTCGCCCAGTGTGACCTTCGCCGGTCGGGTGTTAGGCACCTCGACGCCGACCGCACTCTTGCCCGGTATTGGCGCGAGGATCCGGATCTCCGTCGCGGCCAGCGCGTACGCTATGTCCTGCTGTAGATTGCGCACCTTGCCGACCTTGACGCCGCTCCCAAGCCTGAGCTCGTAGCGCGTGACCCGCGGCCCCACGACCGCCCTGATCACCTGCGCCTCCACCCCGAGGTCCGAGAGCGCCCGCGTGAGCCGGCGGCTGGTTTCCTCGACGTTGTGCTCGGGATCCCCGCGGCCGAGACTGAGCAGCGACGGCGATGGCGGCGTGTACTCGCCCGGTTCCACCTCTCCGCCCCCACCCAGCTCCGAAGTCTCCGGCCGCACGGGCAGCACGATCTCGAACTCTCTGGTTGGATCCGTGTCAGACACCTCGATGGGCGACGCGACAGGCTCTGGTGCCTTCTCTTCCTGCAGCTCCACGGCCCCCTCACGTGTGGACGTGCTGGCCTCCCTCCTGGCGCTCCTGCTCTCGCGGCGGTCGTGCACTCTGGTGCGCAAATTCTCTGCCGTGCTTCTCACCCCGGAGATGGCGGCGGAAGGGGTAATTCCGGTGAGCAAGGAGAGACCCAGCGCGTACAGCACGGCCAGCGCCAGCGCCGCGCCGATGGAGCCTCCGGCCCAGTCGATGGCGGCGTAGATGGCGCTTCCCACTACACCCCCCGCCTCGGTGTAGAACTTGCTCGAGAAGCGCAGCTCGCCAGGCACCCTCGCCGCAAGCGTAGTCGCGGCGGCGACCACGAGCATCGAAGCTCCCAACGCAACCCTGACCGAGAGACGCCCCACCAGCAGGAGCAAGCCAGCGACGGCCGCGAGCGGGGCGAGCGCGACCCCCACGACCCCCATAACGTGGGTGGCCACCATGAGCCCAACGTCCCCTAGAACAGCACCCCTGCCACTCAGGAAGGCGGCGCTGAAGAAGAGGCCCGCCACGAGTAGGACGCCGCCGACAACCTCCCGGCTGACGACTTG
>JBJMIY010000278.1:0-4094 GCA_045806605.1 Rubrobacteraceae bacterium | reverse complement strand
GAGCGTGCTCATTGACGGCGGGCGAGATACACACCGCCGAGCAGGATCGCCGCGCCAAGCACCTTGTCGATCCCGAAGCTCTCTCCGAAGAACACGACGCCCGCGATGACGCCGACCAGGGTGACCAGGTACTGGTAGACGAGCATGCGGTTCGCGCCGATGCGGCTGATACCCCTCTGCCAGAACGTGAACCCGAAGGCTGCGACCAGCAAGGCGGAGTAGGCTATGGCTCCCCACCCTCCCGGACTCACGGCCCCCCAGTCCACGCTCGGAAGCTGCAGGGAAGCGAGCGGGAGGACGGCCAGACCTCCGAAGAGCATCGAGTAGGAGGCCACGGCGAGAGGGGAGTAGCGCTCGAGCAGGGGTATCGAGAGCACGGCGTAGGAGCCCCAGCAGGCGGCAGCTCCCATCACCAGCAGGTCCCCCTGCAGGCTCGCCCCGCTGTCCCCCAACCCCCGGTAGACGATCACGCCCACGCCGAGCAAAGCCAGGCACACCCCGATGATGCCCTTGGGCTTCGGACGTTCCCAGCCGAGCACGAAAGCCAGTAGCATCCCCCACAGAGGGGCCGTGGCCACCACGAGGGCGGTGTTGGAGGCGCTGGTCATGCTCACGCCCGTGGTGAAGAGTATGTTGTTGAGCGCTATGCCCACCAGCCCCAGACCAGCCATCGCCCTGAGGTCGTTCCTCCTGAGCCTGCCTTTCGGGTCGAAGAGGCGCAGTATCCCCCAGAGCACGAGCCCGGCCAGGACGAATCGAAGCGTCACGAAGGGCATCGGCGGTATGTAGCCCACCGCGTACTTCACCGCCACCGGGTTGGTCCCCAGGAAGACGGCCGTCAGGAGCAGGGAGGCCTCGAAGAGCGGCGACGTCTTCCTGCCACCCTTCCCGGCGGCAGCCTCCGCTCCCGAATCGTCGCGGACGCCCGCGGCATCGCTCCTCCGCTTAGACAGCAACGCCGTCCACTTCCGCCGTGGTTCTGGACCTCTGGTTCGGGGAATATGATGTCCACATATATAGAACGTATCATCGTTGGGCGAGCGGGCAAGGGCGTCTGGTGAATCATCTAACGGCTTTGCTCCGCGCTGACGACGCTGGTAGAGTCAACGATAGAGAGTGGGTGATCGGCGCGTCTCGAGCGTCGAACAGGAGAAGGAGGGGCGTTATGGCTCAGGCGACGAGCACTCCGGCGACCGGCGGGTCCAGCGGGTGGGACAGGGCTCTTGGGGCTTTGCAGAGCGTGGGACGCTCGCTGATGCTTCCCATAGCTGTCCTACCGGCCGCGGCGCTGCTGTTGAGGCTTGGGCAGGACGACCTCCTGGGAATACCATGGATGGCGGCTGCGGGGCAGGCTATCTTCGACAACCTGGCGCCGCTCTTCGCGGTCGGCATCGCGGTAGGGCTCACGGGCGATGCCGGGGCCGCGGGGCTCGCAGGGCTCGTTGGGTACTTCGTCTTCGCCGGGGTCTTCAACGCCGTGGCGCCCCAGCTCGGCGACGGGGAGACGGACCCCGTGTTCTACATGGGGGTGCTCTCGGGGATCGTCATGGGGCTCGCGTCAGCCGGCCTGTACAGGCGGTTCTCAGACATCCGGCTGCCCGACTACCTTGCGTTCTTCGGGGGCAGGAGGTTCGTGCCCATAATCACGGCGTTCGCCGCGCTGCTACTGGGCATTGTATTCGGCCTGATCTGGCCTCCCATAGGCGACGCCATCAACGCCGTCGGCCAGGCTATAGTGGGACTTGGCGCACTTGGGACCGGGCTCTACGGGTTCATCAACCGCATGCTCATCCCCGTGGGGTTGCACCACGTCATCAACACCTACGTCTGGTTCCAGCTAGGGACCTACCAGGGGCCTGACGGTCCGGTGCACGGTGAGATCACCCGCTACTTCGCCGGAGACCCCACCGCCGGCTACTTTCTCTCCGGCTTCTTCCCGATCATGATGTTCGGACTCCCCGCGGCGTGCCTCGCGATGATCCGGCACGCGAGGGTCCCGAAGGTGGCATCGGGCATCCTCCTCTCCGCAGCCCTCGCCTCGTTCCTGACAGGCATAACCGAGCCTATCGAGTTCGCCTTCCTCTTCGTGGCGCCCGTCCTCTACCTCATCCACGCCATCCTCACGGGGACGGCGCTCGCGGTGAGCACGCTGCTCGGCATAAAGATAGGGTTTGGCTTCTCGGCCGGTCTCATAGATTACGTCCTGAACTTCAGCAAGGACAACACGACCAGGCCCATACTGCTGCTCGGCGTCGGCCTCGTCTACTTCGTCATCTACTACTTCGTCTTCAGCTTCTTCATCAAGCGCTTCGACCTGGCTACCCCTGGCCGGGGCGAGGACTCGACGGGGCTCTCAGCGGATTGGATCCTACCCGAAAGCCAGCGCGGCCCCGCGCCAGGCGACGAGGCCGAACGCGAAGCCGCGCGCGAGGCGGAACGCGAGGCCGAGAGCAGGGGCGAGCGCGAAGCCGCGCCCGCCGGGACCGCCACGGCCGAGCGCGACCGCGACGACGTGCTGGCGGAGAACGTGCTCGAGGCGCTCGGGGGACAGGAGAACGTCGAGAGCGTCGAGGGGTGCATCACGCGCCTCAGGCTCTTCGTGGACGACCCCGAGCGCATCGACGAGGACAGGCTCAAGCAGCTCGGCGCCTCAGGCGTGGTCAAGCGCGGGAAGGTGGCCCAGGTGGTCATGGGCACCCAGTCGGACCGCATCGCCGCGCGCATCGAGCGTCTCCTGAAGGGTGAAGGTTGATGGAGGTGCTGGCGCCCGTCTCAGGCAGGGCGATCCTCCTCAGCGAGGTCCCGGACGAGGTCTTCGCCGAGGGGATGGCGGGGGAGGGAGGGGCCATCGTGCCCGCGCAGAGCGGCGAGGCGGTAGCTCCCGTCTCGGGGACGCTCGTGAAGCTCTTCGAGGGCGGGCACGCCTTCGGGATAGAGGCTGACGGCGGGGTGGAGCTGATAGTCCACGTCGGCCTCGACACTATCGAGCTGCGCGGCGCGGGCTTCGAGAAGCTCGCCACCGAGGGGGACAGGGTGGAGGCGGGCCAGCCCATCGTGCGCTTCGACCTGGAGGAGATCCGGCGCGGAGGCTACGACCCCGTCACCCCCGTCGTCGTGACCAACGCCGACGAGCACCCCGTCAGCAACCTCGAGACAGGGGAGGTGAGCACCGGAGACCCCCTCTTCGAGGTCGCCACTTGAAGCGCATCCTCGACTGCGGCCCCGCCGACTTCCGGCAGATGGACGGAGCAGTCCTCCTCGAGGCCGTCAGGCGCTCCGAGGGACGTACCGTCCTCTGCGAGGTCCTCTGGTCTGCTCCTCCACTCGTGGACGGAGTCTCGAACGCCGAAGTCGTAGTCGCCTTCGGTGCTGACCTCGTCCTCCTCAACATGTTCGACGGCGAGGACCTGGCCGGCCTCAAGGACCGCCTCGGACGGCCCGTCGGTGTGAACGTCGAGCCCTCCGAAGACGTACCCGCGCACCGGCGAGCGAGCCGCGAGAACCTGCGGCGCGTCGCGGACGCGGACTTCGTCGTCGTCACCGCCAACCCCGACGCCGAGGTTGGTGTCGAGGAGATGCTCTCCGCCGTCGCGCTGGTCAGGGAGACGCTGCCCGGAGCCCCCGTCTTCGCGGGCAAGATGCACGGCAGCGGCGGAAGGGGGATGGTCGGGGAGGGGGAGATCTCACGCCTGGCCGAGACCTCGGACGCCGTCCTGATAGCCGCCCCCGGTACCGTCCCGGGTAGCCGGGAGCCGCTCGTGGCGGCGCTCGCTGACGCCGCTCACGCCTCGGGTGCGCTGGTTGTCGCGACGGTGGGGACCTCGCAGGAGGGAGCGGACGCGGAGACCGTCAGGGAGCTGGCGCTCGCGGCCAAGCGGGCCGGGGCGGATGTGCTTCATCTTGGCGACGCGGGCGTCTCAGGGATCACCGATCCAATGAACGTGCTGGCGGCGTCGATCGCCATTCGGGGACGTCGCCACGCCTACCGCCGCATGGCGATGTGATGAGCACGCCTCCCTTCGGGAGGCTTGTCAGCATTTCAGCTAGTAAGTGCAGAGAGAAGCTGACAAGCGACAGCCGATGGCTGGAGCGTG
>JBJMIY010000277.1:0-4136 GCA_045806605.1 Rubrobacteraceae bacterium | reverse complement strand
GGAGCGTGTTCGAGGAGGTAGGGTTGTGGCGAGGATCGAGGGTGTGGATCCGGACCGGGCGCAGGGACAGATCAGGGCCGTCTTCGAAGCCCAGACCAGGAAGTGGGGGTGCCGCTCCTGAACCACCTGCTCTACGCGAGGCGCCCGACCATCTTCCGGGGCGTGCGGGCGATGTGGACCGGGCTGGACTCCTCCGGTCTCATCGACGGCAGGCTCGTCGCTCTGATCAACAGGCGGGTCGCGACGATAAACGGCTGCGATTTCTGACAGGACATAAACGCTGCCGTGAGCAGCGAGCTGGGCGTTACCGACGAGAAGATACTCGAGCTGGACGAGTACGCCACGAGCCCTCTGTACGATGAGCAGGAGCGCACGGCTCTGGAGTACGCCGATCGCATGACCATCACGGGCCAGGACGTGGACGACGAGCTCTTCTCCCGGTTGCGCCGGTTCTTCGACGAGGACGCCCTGGTAGAGCTCACCGCCGCCATCGCCTGGGAGAACTCCTCGAGCAAGTTCAATCGCGCCCTGCGCGTACCATCCCAGCGCCTGTGGAAAGCCTCAGAGTAACGGTAGTATCCGCTTCAAGCTCCCGCCGCAAAAGCTGACAAGCCGCCCGCAGGGCAGCGTGCTGAAAGCGAGGCCTTAAAGGCCGAGCGTGCTGACAAGCGAAGCCCTAAAAGGGCGTAGCGTGCTGACGGGCTCTAGCCCGTCATAACTCGCAGCTCGAAGCGCGCGCCGGACTCGGGCTGGTGGGTAGCGCGGATGCTTGCAAGGGAGGTTGCTACCGTGTCGGCCTCCTCGAGATCCTCTTCGCCGTAGGTGGTGGCGACCGCGATGACGCGCATGCCGGCGGACCTGGCCGAGCTCACGCCCGAGGGCGCGTCTTCGATCACCACGCACGCCTCCGGACGCACGCCAAGGACCTCGGCGCCTTTCAAGTATGCTTCGGGGTGAGGTTTGCCGTTCTCCACGTCGTCGGCGCTCACGAAACGCTCCGGCAGCGGCAGGCCGACGTGTTCCATCCTCTTCGACGCGAGCGCCCTCGTGCCCGAGGTGACCACGGTCCAGCCGTCCGCAGGTAGCGACGAGAGCAGCTCGCGAGCTCCTTCTATCTCGAGTACGCCGTCGAGGTCGTTAGCCTCGATGCGCTCCAGCTCGCGCGCCTCCGAGTCGGCGTCCAGGTCAGGGGCAAAGAGCCGGACTATCTCCGCAGTCCTCCGCCCGTGGGCGACCTCGAGGAGGCGTTCGGCGTCGAGGCCCCGATCCTCCGCCCACTCGCGCCAGGTACGCACCACGACCGCGGTCGAGTCCACCAGCACGCCGTCCAGGTCGAAGAGGATCGCCTCACACTCGAAGGTCTTCACAAACCTATCCTCCCGTTCTGCCATCCCGACATCGTCTTCGTCGGTCATGCTCGCACAACCTGGCCCCGGATGCTGCCTCGCCCTGTACATCCTCGCCTTTCTCGGGTGACGCGGGTACGGTGAGGTTAACCCTACTCGAAAGTCTCCTGCTCGCCTGATTCTCCTCGCTGGTCGGGTCTCCTACGATCTCGTCGAAGGTCAAGGCCATCACGGGTTCACCCAGGAGGGAAGCGACGAATTGGAACGCAACACCATCACCAGGAGCCAGATACTTCGGGGCGCGGGACTGGTCGGGGTAGGCACCGTGCTCGGCTCGAGCCTGGCCCTTGCCGGCGCTCGGCGGGTGAGCGAGGGAGGAGGCGCTGGATCCGAACGTCCCTGGTACGAGCTGGGAATCATCGGCGAGCCTGTCATGGATAACCAGCTGCTCTGGTATCTGAGCCATACGGGCCAGGGCATGGCGGACATAGGCGAGTGCCTCGACACCGCCGGCCGCATCGACGCGGCGGACGCGAACAGCTGGCCTGAGGAGTGGCTAGGCACGGCGGAGCGGGTGCGCAAGATGGCGGAGAAAAGCCTCGCGAAGGGCCAAGAGCGCAGCGCGGGCGAGGCCTACCTGCGGGCCGCGAACTACTATCGGGCCGCCCTGATCCATCACCCCGAGCCCGGAGCTCCCGGCGTGCAGCGGGCGGGAAGACAGAGCGTAGCCTGCTTCGACAGGGCGCTCGAGCTACTCGCTGTTCCCGCGCGGCCGGTCAGGATCCCCTACGAGGACACTACCCTCCCGGGTTACTTCTTCCCCTCGCCCGTCGCACGGGGCGAGGCGCCCGTCCTGATCCTCCACCAGGGGCGCGACGCGTGGCCCGAGGAGACCATGTGGGCGGTGGAAGGGGCGGTCAGGCGCGGCTACCATTCTCTGATCTTTCACGGCCCCGGACAGGGAATGGCACTTCGAGAGCAGGGGCTTACCTTCCGCCCTGACTGGGAGAAGGTCATCACCCCCGTTATCGACTTCGCGCTCGGGCTGCCTGCTGTCGAGCCCGAGGCCATCATCCTCATGGGGTTGAGCATGGGTGGTGCGCTCGCACCCAGGGCGGCCGCGTTCGAGAAGCGGATCAAGATCTGCATCGCGGACCCCGGGGTCTTGAACTGGGCCGGGGCCATGTACGAGCACTTCGAGGGCTACGGACTTATCGAGCTCCTCGAGGTCAGCCCCGAAGCATTCAACACCGCCGTCGAGGGACTCACCAGAGCCTGGCCTACAGCCAAGTGGTGGTTCAGGGACGCGGCCTGGAAGCACGGCGCCAACTCCCCGGCAGAGCTATTTGCGAAGCTCGAGGATTACAACAACGAAGCGATTGTGGACCGGATCTCTTGCCAGATGCTCGTAATGGACGGCACGGCAGAGGAGTTCTCCCCCGGGCAGGCGAAGAAGCTCTACGACGCCTTGCAGTGCCCCAAGGACTACATGCTTTTCACCGAAGAGGACACCGGCCTCGTCCACTGCCAGGCCGGCGCGCCGAGCGTCGCCAGCCAGCGGATGTTCGACTGGCTGGACGAGCACATCTAGCCGATGGGTCGCCACGGTTACGCCGCCGGAGCACTGGTAGGTGTCCTCATCACGGGCCTGGCGTTGCTTTTCATCACCGTAAGGACGGGAGAGGCCCCCCGGGTCGTAAACCCCTGGCCGCTCCTCGCGGCCCTGGGAGCCTGCGTGGCGACCTGGTGGCTCCAGGGTCTTATCGTCGCCGTGCTGGCGCGGCCCCGGCTCGAGAGGCTTCGGCTGCTCGACACGTTTCGAGTCTACATGGCTGGCACGTTCGTAGCCGGCATATCACCTATTAGAGGGGCGGAGATCCCTCTCGAGGTGTACCTGCTCAGGCGGCTCGGCCTCTCGGCGGGGGAGGGGAGCGCAGTGGTCGGCATCAGGGTCCTGCTCGACGCCGCCGTCCTGACCCCGGCCGCGCTGTGCGGCCTTGCCCTGACATCCACGCTTCCCGGAGCGAATACCCCGGGGCTTCTCCTAGCGGGGTTGGCTATCGTAGTGGCGCTTGCCATCGTCATCTTCGCGCTCGGGAGGAGATCCGGTAGCGTCGGGCCGGGCCGTAATTGGCCCGGGTGGGCGAGAGGAGGACGGGCGAGGATCTCCGGCTTCCTCGGAGACGTGCGGAGGAGCGTTGCCTCCTACCGGGGGCATCGAAAGAGCCTGGCATACGCGGCTGCCCTCACGATCGTCTACTGGGCGTTCCGTCTCTGCTGTGGCCCGCTGGCGCTGATGGCGGTGGGCTGGTCGGGTGGCTGGACCCCCGTGATCGTGGCGCAGTTGCTGCTGGCCTCTTTCGTCCTCCCGCTCGCCCCTACCCCGGGCGGAAGCGGCGCGCGGGAGCTGGGCCTGGCGGCCCTGCTGTCCGCCCACGTGCCCGAGGGGCAGCTGTTGAGCGGCATCGTCGTCTATTCCGGTCTGACCTACTACCTGCCCGTGGTCGTAGGGGCCCTGTTCGCGGGTAGGCAGCTGTGGCTGCGGGTCTTCCCTTCGAAGGGTGGAAGGCCGCACATCGGGGAGCGCGGGCCGCGGCGCCGTCCCACGGTCGTACCCGCGCGGTTCTATAATGGCGACTAGCCTGCCGGGATGGCGCGTCCCCGGCGACCGTGAGGCTAGAGAGGAAGCATCCAGTGTCCGCACCGATGGCAATAGGCCCCAACGCCGGGCCGGGCCGCGCTCCCGCCCGTCCGCAGGCCCTCGCAGGCCTGATACCGGCCGCCGGCTTC
>JBJMIY010000276.1:0-6180 GCA_045806605.1 Rubrobacteraceae bacterium | reverse complement strand
TACTCCAGGGATGGCACGGAGTCGGCGACGATCCCGCCGCCGGCCTGGAAGTAGGCGACGCCGTCCTTGAGGAGCGCGGTGCGCAGGGTTATGCAGGTGTCGAGGCGGCCGTCCACGCCGTAGTAGCCGGTGGCGCCGGCGTAGGTCCCGCGGCGGGTCGGCTCCAATTCATCGATGATCTCCATCGCCCGCACCTTCGGCGCGCCGGAGACGGTCCCGGCGGGGAAGGCCGCGGCTAGAGCGTCGAGGGCGGTGAGGTCCCCCCGCAGATCTCCCTCGACCGTCGAGACGATGTGCATGACGTGCGAGTAGCGCTCTACCTCCATGAAGCTGGAGAGCTCGACCGAGCCGACCTCGCTCACGCGCCCGAGGTCGTTGCGCCCGAGGTCCACGAGCATGACGTGCTCGGCCCGCTCCTTCTCGTCGGCGAGGAGTTCTTCGGCCAAAGCGCCGTCCTCCTCCGGCGTCGCGCCCCGGCGGCGGGTCCCGGCGATGGGTCGGGTCATCACGCGGCGACCTTCGACGCGCACCAGCGGCTCGGGCGAGGCTCCTACCAGGAAGAAGTCTCCGAGCTTCAGGTACGTCATGTACGGCGAGGGGTTGACCGTGCGCAGGCCCCGGTAGAGGAGGAGCGGGTCGAGGTGGCCTATCTCCGCCTGGAACCTCTGAGAAGGCACGATTTGGAAGGCGTCCCCCGCCCGGATGTACTCCTTCGCCCTCTCCACTGCCTCCTCGTAGCTGGCCCTTGTGAAGTTGGAGGAGATCTCGAAGCCCCCGCTGCCGGCGGAGAGCGTCCGGCGCGCGAGGGGAGCCGAGAGCCTCTCGGCGACCCTCCGGACGTCGTCCGTCGCGCGGCGGTAGACCGCCGCGAACCCCTCGCCCTCCACGTCTCGCAGCCTGGCGGCGTCGATGAGCGAGACCACGAGCACCTTGTGCCTGAGATGGTCGAATACGACCAGCGTGTCGGTGACGGCGAAGTACGCCTCGGGGACGCGCAGATCATCCGGCGGAGCGTCCGGCAATCGCTCCAGGTAGCGCACGGCGTCGTAGGAGAAGTAACCCACCGCCCCACCGACGAAGGCGGGCAGGTTCGGCAGGGGAGCCACGCTCTTGCTGCCCACGATACCGGCCAGACCCCGGAAGGGATCGGGAGCAGGCACCTCCCACACGCCGTCGGCGTCGACGACGGTGTAGAGCCCGTTGCGGTAGGAGAGCGTGCGCTTGGGATCGAAGCCGAGGAAGGAGTAGCGACCGAACCTTTCGGCGGCCTCGGCGCTCTCGAGGAGAAACACGGTCTCCTCGCCCGAGAACTTGAGGACGGCGGAGATGGGCGTCTCGAGGTCCCCGATGAACTCGGCGTATAGCGGCACCACGTCGTAGTCCCTCGCGAGAGCGCGGGCCTCCCCGAGAGAGGGCGTCAGGTTGAACCTATCCGTGCCTATCATGCAACACCCTCGCTACGTCGCCGGTCCCCAAGCCCCGCTCCTCCAGCAATACCAGTAGATGGTACACGAGGTCCGCAGCCTCCTCCGCGAGCCGCTCTTCCGCGAGCGCCGCCACGACGACCTCGACCGCCTCCTCTCCGACCTTCTGGGCCACGCGCTCCTTCCCCTCCCCGAGAAGCTTCGCCGTGTAAGAGCCCTCCGGCATCTCGCGGTGGCGCTGCGCGATCGTCGCGGCGAGCATGTCTACCATCGAACCGAGATCCGGGCTCTCGCCGCCGGCCTCGATACCCGTCCCGTCAACGGACGTGAAGAAGCAGGTCTCCTCGCCGGTGTGGCAGGCCGGGCCGCGCGGCTCGACCCTGTAGAGAAGGGCGTCGGCGTCGCAGTCTAGCCTCACCTCGACCACCCTCTGGGTGTTGCCGCTCGTCTCTCCCTTGCGCCACAGCTCGCCGCGGGAGCGCGAGTAGTAGTGAGCCTCTCCGCTGGAGAGGGTCTTCTCGACGGCCTCGCGGTTCGCGTAGGCCAGCGTCAGGACGGCATTCGTGGTCGCGTCCTGCGCTATGACGGGTACGAGGCCCCTGTCATCGAACCGGATCTCCTCCACCGCGCTCACCGGACCGGAATCCCCGCCTCCCGCAGGTGCTCCTTGACCTCCGCTATGCTCCACTCCCCGAAGTGGAAGATGCTCGCGGCGAGGACCGCCCCAGCCCCGGCTTTGACCGCGGAGATCATGTCCTCCGGCCCCCCGGCCCCGCCGGAGGCGACGATGGGCAGGTTGGTCTTCCCGGCGACGGCGGAGATGAGCTCGAGGTCGTAGCCGCCCTCCGTACCGTCGGCGTCCATGCTGTTGAGGACGAACTCGCCAGCCCCCCGTCTCTCCCCCTCGACGAGCCACGAGAGAGCATCTATCTCCGTGTTCACGCGCCCGCCGTTCAGGTAGACCTCCCAGCCAGGGGCGGACGCGCGGCGCCTGACGTCCACGCTGAGGACGACGCACTGGCTCCCGAAGCGCTCCGCGCCCTCGTTTATGAGGTCGGGGTTGCGAACGGCGGCGCTGTTTATGGAGACTTTGTCGGCTCCGGCGCGCAGCATGGCGCGCATATCGTCAGCGGTCCTCACCCCACCGCCGATGGTGTAAGGGACGAAGACCTCCTCTGCGGTCCGGCGGGCGAGCTGCGTGGCCGTGTTCCTCCCCTCGTGGGAGGCGGTGATGTCGTAGAAGACTATCTCGTCCGCCCCCTCGCGGTCGTAGAGGGCGGCGAGCTCGACGGGGTCGCCTGCGTCCCGCAAGTTTTCGAACTTCGTCCCCTTCACGACGCGGCCCGCGTCTACGTCGAGACAGGGGATTACGCGTACCAGGAGACCCATGCTAGACGTACGGCACCCCGGCGGCCCTTGACTCTTCGGCTATGCGGGCGTGCAGCGCCTCCGGTGTGGGCAGCAAGACGGAGCCCTCATCTCCGGTTCCGACAACCATCGAGCCGTCCCTTCCCCTCCAGTGCCGGTGCACCGTGTAGGCAGCGAGCGTCCCTTCGAGGAGGCTCGCGATCCTGTCTAGCTCCGCGTGAGATAGCCCGGCGTTCACGTCGATCCTCGAGAGATCAATGTCCTCGGGCGCGGAGATATCCCCCGAGAGGTTCCCCGTCCTCAGGCGCAGACCAGGGGTGTTCCACAGGATATCCACCGCCTGCTTGAGTGCCGAGGCCCGCGCCTCCTTGTTGCCCTTCCTCAGCTTCAGCTCCTCCATACCCCGCAGCACCTGCGCGAGGTCTCTGCCGTTCGGCTGGTTCCACGAAGGCTCGCCGTCGCGGGCGGTGCGCTCGAGAGCCAGGATCTTGAGCGCGGCCGCCGAGTCGACCTCGGTGACCACCCTCTGGCCCCGCGTCCTCGGGAAAGGGTAGTCCGTGTACTCGATCCCGACTCCCTCCAGCTGGGCCAGGAGCTCCTCGGAGTACGGCTCCCCGCCGAACATCTTGCGGCTCGCCGAGTAGGCCGGGAGGGCAACCTTGGAGAGGATGCGCTCGATCCTGCGCGTCCCCCTCTCGTTCGGGACGGCGAGGGGGGCGTCAGTGCCAACGACCACGCCCCGGCGCTCGGCGACGTAGTCCTCGATCGCCGCAGCTATCTCCCCCGCGTCCGCCGCGAAGGAGTTGGCGATTATGCTCCCCCGCTCGTCCAACACCACCAGGCACGAAGCGCGATCTCGCTCCTCGCCTGGCCTCCACGCCAGCGCGCAACCCACGAACCTCACGCCCGGATCTCCGCCTCTCCAACCACCCGCGCGACCTCCTCGCAGACCTCGCGGCACACGTCCTCGTCTGCGTGCTCGACCATAACCCGCACCACAGGCTCCGTTCCGCTCGGCCTCAACAGTATGCGCCCCTCCTCGCCGAGCCGCTCCTCAGCCTCCGAGACGGCCCGCCCCACCGCCGCCGAAGCGGCGAGGGTCTTCGCGGAGGCCGCATCGGCGACGGCAACATTGATTAACTCCTGGGGATAGGCCTCCATGACCTCAGCCAGCTCCGAGAGCGGCCTGCCACTCCGGGCCATCACGTCGAGGAGCGCCAGCGCGGTTACCAGGCCGTCCCCTGTAGTGACGTGCTCCGAGAGGATCACGTGCCCCGACTGCTCACCCCCGAGGACCACCCGGCGCGCGCGCATAGCCTCAGCCACGTGCCTGTCGCCGACCGGGGTCACCTCGTACGCGATGTTCATGGACTCCATCGCCTTGAAGAAGCCGAGGTTGC
Source organism: Rubrobacteraceae bacterium (assembly GCA_045806605.1). GTDB lineage: Bacteria > Actinomycetota > Rubrobacteria > Rubrobacterales > Rubrobacteraceae > JALYGY01. The sequence continues at coordinate 1,988 of JBJMIY010000276.1, read as the reverse complement.
TCATCACGGTTACTACCAACCCGCCCTCGAGCGCCCCGCGCTCCTGGAGGTCTCTGGCGAGGATGGCCATGATCCTGTCCCCGTCCACGACCTCGCCCTTCTCGTCTTTGGCGAGCACCCTGTCGGCGTCCCCGTCCAAAGCGAAAGCGATGTCGTGCCCCGAGGCGTCGAGACCATGTATGTGCGTCGAGCCGCAGTTGACGTTTATGTTCGTACCGTCGGGCTTGTCTCCGGCAACCGTAAGGTCTACGTCCAACTTCTCGAAGGCCACCGGCGCGGCCTCGTACGCCGCCCCGTTCGCGCAGTCGAGCAGCACCTTCATCCCCCCGACGCGCGGGCGCAGACGCTCCAGGACGCCCTCGACGTACAGCCTCGCGGCCCCGTCGAGTTGCTCGACAGGGCCGATACCGCTTCGCGTGGGGCGCTCAGGGTCTGTGTCTGCGGCGAGGGCTTCGATCTCCCGCTCCTTCGCTCCCGAGAGCTTCTGGCCTTCGCCGGAGAAGAACTTTATGCCGTTGTCCGGGTAGGGGTTGTGCGAGGCGCTCACCACGCCCGCTGCGGCCGCTCCGAGCCGGGACGCGAGGGCGGCGGCGCCGGGGGTAGGCAGAACCCCGGCGTCGATCACCCGCGCCCCGCCGCTCGCCGCGCCTGCAGCGAGGGCGGAAGAAAGCATCCCCCCGGAGAGGCGGGTGTCGCGGCAGATCAGGATAGGGCCTCCGAAGAGCCTTGCGGCGGCGAGGCCAAGCCTCAGCGCGTCCTCGGGGATAAGGCCCTCGTTCGCGACCCCACGCGCACCGTCGGTGCCGAAAGTGATCGGTCTTCTTTGCAAATAGACCTCCTCGGCGCGAGACGGGCCCCTCTCGAGCCGCCCGAAGAAGCGGCGAAAGGGGCCCGTCTCCTGTAAAGAGTATGCCGTCCTAGCGCTTGGAGAACTGCGGGCGCTTGCGGGCCTTCTTGAGACCGTACTTCTTGCGCTCGACGGCCCGGGAGTCCCGGGTGAGGAGCCCCGCGCTCTTGAGCTCGCTGCGCGCCTGCTGCGACTCCTCGGCCAGTGCCCGCGCGATGCCGTGCCGCAACGCGTCGGCCTGCCCCGTGGGACCGCCGCCCTCGATCTTGGCGATCACGTCGTAGCGGTTGGCCTGGCCGAGCAACTCGAGCGGCGAGCGAACTGCCGTCCGGTAAGCCGGGCGGGTAAAGTACTCGTCGAGGTCACGGCCGTTAACCGTGATCTTGCCGTCCCCTGGGAGCAGCCTCACACGCGCGCGCGCCGTCTTGCGCCTTCCGGTCCCCCTGTACAGAGTCTCCGCCATGCTCACCTCACCTCGTAGGGCTGCGGGTTCTGAGCGGCGTGCGGATGCTCGGGTCCCGCGTAGATCTTCAACTTCCTCAACTGCTGGCGGGCGAGCCGGTTCTTCGGCATCATCCCCTTGACGGCCCTGCGCAGGATCTCGGTGGGCCTGCGCTCCATCATCTGCTCGTAGCTCGTCTCTTTGAGCCCGCCAGGGTAGCCGGAGTGCCGCCTGTAGACCTTCTGCTCGGCCTTCCTGCCCGTGACGACCACCTTCTCGGCGTTCACCACGACCACGAAGTCGCCGGTGTCGACGTGCGGCGTGTACTGCGGCTTGTTCTTGCCGCGCAAAATCGTGGCGATCTCCGTCGCGAGCCGCCCGAGGGTCTGCCCCTCGGCGTCAACGACGTACCACTTCCGCTCGACCTCCAGGGGCCGCGCCATGTAACTCTTCATCATCCTCCGGAACGATTACCAGCTAAACAAGTATCAAACCGTAAGATGTTAGCATACATCCCCCAAAGTAACAGCTTCTCAGCCCTCCCGAACCCTCGCTATGGTGAGCCCGTCTATGCGTTCCCTGAGTATTGGCAAGACGATAGCGGAGAGCCGTGGATCCCCGGCTATTCTCTCGTTAAACTCGTTGGTCGCCCTCGCCGAGTCATCCTGGGGATCGAGGATACTACCGCCCCTGACCGTG
>JBJMIY010000275.1:0-3151 GCA_045806605.1 Rubrobacteraceae bacterium | reverse complement strand
GAGGCGCTAACGATGAGGAAGTTGGGAGCGGAGCTCGGGGTAGAGGCGATGTCGCTCTACAACCACGTCCCGAACAAGGGCGCGCTGCTCGATGGGATGGTGGAGGTTCTGTTGGGCGAATTGGAGATTCCGCTGGGCAACCAGGATTGGGAGGAGCGCATCCGGGAGGGGTACAGGGCATTCCGGCGGCTCGCGCACGAGCACCCCCACGTCTTTCCGTTGCTCGTCAACCGGCCGCCCGAGACGATGGACGGCGTATGGCTCGTGGAGGAGTTCTTGCAGACGCTGCGAGATGCCGGTTTCGGGCGGGAGGAGGCGCTGCATGCCTTCCGTGTGCTCTCGAGCTACACCTTCGGGTACGCGATGGCGGAGATCCGGGGCTTCGCGCTCGAGCCCGACGGCTCGCGCCTCGGCGCGCGGGCGCTCTCGCCTGAGGAGTTTCCCAACCTTAGCGAGCTGGTACCCCAGCTAGAGAGGGTTGACCACGATGCGGAGTTCGAGTTCGGCCTGGACCTTCTACTGTCCGGCCTGCGGGACCGGCTCTGACAGAGGCTTCAGGTTATGGGCTCTTGCTGATGGTCCATGCCTGTAGCCTGATATCTCTCGTATCAGGTTAGTCCGAAACTGGACTCCAGGTGCCTGAGGTGTTGGATCCCCTGTTCCATCAGGTACGATGTTGGATCTTCGCGCGCTTTAGCCGGTACGACGCCGGAGCGTACGGCGGCTCGCGCGTCCAGCTCGAAGGTGAGGTAACCGGGGTATGATACGTCGACAAGGGCTTGTAGAACCGACCCAAAGTCCACGTGGCCCAGGCCGGGAGCGGCGCGGTTCGAGTCCGAGAGGTGGACGTGGTTGATAGAAGTCCCCGTCGTCCTGATCGCCTCGGGCAGGGACCTCTCCTCGATGTTCATGTGATACGTGTCCGCCAGGATGCCGCCATTCGATAGCTCCGTATCACGCCACAACCGCGCCGATTGCTCCAGCCGATTCAGGAGGAAGGTGCCGTAGCGGTTCCAGCACTCTAGCGTCAGGTCTACGCCCAACGAGGCGGCGTGCTTCCCGGCTGCCCGGATGCTCTCGACCGCGAGATCCCACTCTTCGCTCTCCGAGGCTATAGGCTGAGTTCTCAGGAAGGCGGTGGGGGCAACAATGATCACGGGCGCGTCGACGGCGGCCGCGAGTTCCGCGACCGCCCCGAGGTAGCGCACCGCGTTCTCGCGAACCTCCTGGTCGGGATGGGAGAGGTCCCGCTCGGCCGTGAAGCTCGGGCAGATCGAGCTTACGGACAGTCCCGCGTCGTCGATGAGGTCTCTGGCCTCGCTCGCCTCTGCAAGCGGCAACTCGGCCCCAAGCTCGACGGCGTCGTAGCCCAGGCTCGCCAGCCGGTCTATCCGGTCGGATATCTCTTCGGCAGAGCCGCCGGATATTACGTACGAGTAGCGAAAGCGTGCCACCGGTCTAGCCTACCGTGGCGTCGCTGCCCGCAGGCTGTGTCCAGCTCCTGCTCTCGACGCTGCGCTCCACAGCGTCGAGCACGGCCTGGCAGCGGTAGCCATCTTCGAAGCTCGGCGCAGGGCTCTCTCCAGCGGCTATCCCATCCAGCAAGTCCTTTATCGTGTGCACGAAGGTATGCTCGTAGCCGATGATGTGCCCCGGAGGCCACCAGGCTCCCATAAACGGGTGATCGGGCTCGGTTACGAGTACGGTCCGAAAACCTTTGACGTGCGGCTCGTCGTCTTCGAAGTACACGGACAGCTCGTTCATGCGCTCCAGGTCGAAGAGGACGCTTCCCTCGGAGCCGTTGATCTCGAAGGAGTTGTGGTTCCTGCGGCCAGGAGCGAGCCTCGTGGCCTCGAAGGTCCCCATCGCCCCGTTCTCGAAGCGTGCTAGAAAAGCCGCGGCGTCGTCCACGGTGACCTCTCCGGTTCCGCCGTCCGGTGCTCCGAGCGGCCGCTCCCTGATAAACGTTTCCGTGGCGCCGACGACCTCTGCTATCGGGCCGACGAGGAAGTGAGCCAGATCGATGATGTGGGCGCCTATGTCCCCGAGGGCGCCCGAGCCGGCCACCTCCCTCTGGAAGCGCCAGATCAGGGGCATCTCTGGGTCGAGGATGAAGTCCTGCAGGTACACAGCACGCCAGTGCCTGATCTCGCCGAGCCGTCCCTCCTCGATGAGCTGCTTCGCGAGCTGGACGGCGGGCGCCCGCCGGTAGTTGAAGCAGACCATGCTCACGGTGCCAACCGATCGGGAGGTTTCGAGCATCTCACGTGCCTCCTCCAGGGTGTTTGCCAGCGGTTTCTCGCAGAGGACGTGCTTGCCGGCCTCGAGCGCGGCGATAGCTATCTCGTGGTGAGTGTTCCCCGGCGTAGTGACATCAACGAGGTCTACATCGTCGCGCTCCAGGAGGCGGCGGTAGTCCGTCTCATAGCTCTCCCACCCCAGATGTGCGGCGGCGCCCTTCACGCCCGCTTCGTCGCGCCCGCAGATGGCGCGCATCCTCGGGAAGAGCTCGAGGTCGAAGAAGCGCCCGACCTGGCGGTAGGCGTTGGAGTGGGCGCGCCCCATGAACCTGTACCCGACGAGACCGACCCCGATCTCTCCACGCTCTACGTCCACCACGCCTCCCCTGGCTGCTCGGTGATGACCGTGCCTTTGAGGAAGCTCACCGCTTTCGTAAACCCCTCATTCACGCTCATGAGGGAGTCCTCGTGCTCGATGGAGATCACGCCGTCGTACCCGGCGAGCCGCAGTTCGCTCACGAAGGCCCGCCAGAACTCCGGTCCGTGACCGTAGCCGACGGTACGGAAGATCCAGGAGCGATTCACCTCGTCGGTGTACGACTTGGTGTCGAGGACCCCGTTTCGTCTTACGTTCTGCGGATCGACCCACGTGTCCTTGGCGTGGACGTGGAAGATGGCGTCTCCCAATTCTCTAAGGCACACCAGGGGGTCCATCTGCTGCCAGAAGAGGTGCGAGGGGTCGAAGTTCACCCCGATAGTCTCGCCGCCAATCTCCCTCAGCCGCCAGAAAGAATCCGTGTTGTAGGCGACGAAGCCGGGATGAAGCTCGATAGCGACTTTGACCCCGTGCTCACCGGCGAAAAAGGCAGCCTCCCGCCAGTAAGGCTCGACTTTCTCGCGCCACTGCCACT
>JBJMIY010000274.1:0-11258 GCA_045806605.1 Rubrobacteraceae bacterium | reverse complement strand
GCGGCAGGATGCGGCTGAGGTCGCCCTCGAGGACACCGAAGGGGCTGGCGTGGACGCGGTTCTGGACACCGTGGGCGGTGAGACGGTGGTGAAGAGCATCCCGGCGACGAAACCCTTCGGGCGGCTCGCGACGATCCTGGGGGCGCAGGGGGACCTCACGCTTCTCTACCGGAAGAACCAGACTCTCTACGGCGTGTTCCTCACACGCGAGCGGGCGCGACTCGACGAGCTGACGCGCCTGATCGAACGGGGCCTGGTGCGCCCGCTGGTGGAGGAGGTGCTGGACCTGCGCGAGGTCGGCCGCGCGCACGAGAGGCTCGACTCCGGCCACGGACGCGGCAAAGTCGTGCTGCGGGTGGCCGAAGGTTAAAGGTTGTCTTGAATTGACGGGATGGGTCTGTACCCTTCGTGTCATGGACGCTCAAAAAGTTATATTCAAAGATGGCCTTGCCCGGCGACTGCAAGAAGCGAGAGAGAGGACGCGGTGGCTGCTGCGCACCGTCTCTGACGAGAACCTGGCTCGCCAGCACGACGAGATCATGAGCCCCCTGATATGGGACTACGGTCACATTGGCAACTACGAGGAGTTGTGGCTCCTGGAGCAAGCTTTCGGCCGCGGTCTCTCTGACCGGTGGCTCTACGACATGTACGACGCCTCCCTCACACCCCGTAGCGAGCGCCCTTCTCTGAACTTGCTGGATCGCAGGGACGCCGGCCGCTACCTCGACGCCGTCCGCGAAGCTGTCTTGGACGCGCTCGAGAACGCGGACTTCGACGACAACGATCCACTCCTGAAGGACGGCTTCGTCTATCACATGGTCGTGCAGCACGAATACCAGCACAACGAGACGATGCTCCAGACCCTCCAGCTCATGCAGGGCTCCGGCTACGGGCCCGAGATCAGGGCTGATCTCCCACCCGGTAACCCGCCGGAGGAGGAGATGGTCTACGTTCCCGGCGGTCCCTTCGTCATGGGAACCGACGACAGGGCATGGGCGCTGGACAACGAGCGCCGCGCCCACGAGCTGGAGACGCCAGGTTTCTATCTGGACACGACGCCAGTGACCAACCGCTCCTACCTCGAGTTCGTCGAGGACGGCGGCTACGATAGGGAGGAGCTCTGGGACCCGGAAGGTTGGGTGTGGAAACAGAGGGAGGACGTTCACGCGCCGGGGTACTGGTACCAGCCGGACCCGCACCGCTGGTGGACGCAATGCTTCGGCTTCGACGAGCCCGTCAACGCGGAGGCGCCGGTGGTGCACGTCTCGTGGTTCGAGGCAGACGCGTACGCCCGGTGGGCAGGAAAGCGCCTCCCGACGGAGGCCGAGTGGGAGAAGGCAGCCTCCTGGGACCCGAGCACGGGGACCAAGAGGCTTTATCCGTGGGGTGATGATCCTCCAGACAGAGCCAGGACGAACCTGGATCAGCTCGCTTTCAGGCCGACGGAGGTGGGCGCGTATCCGGCGGGGGCGAGCGCCTACGGCTCTCTGGGCATGATCGGGGACGTGTGGGAGTGGACGGCGAGCGAGTTTTCTGGCTATCCAGGCTTCGAGAGCTTCCCCTACAGGGAGTACTCGGAGATCTTCTTCGATGGCGGCTACAAGGTGCTGCGTGGCGGCTCGTGGGCCACTCGCCCGGGCGCGATCCGCAACACGTTCCGCAACTGGGACTTCCCGATCCGCCGCCAGCTCTTCGTGGGATTTCGCTGTGCGAGATAGCACGCTACGCCCTTTTAGGGCTTCTCAGCATTTCAGCTTTCTCTTTGTGCTGAAAGAAGCTGAGAAGCCGCCTGGCGAAGCCAGGTGGCGTGTTGACAAGCGAAGCCCGAAGGGCCGAAGCGTGCTGAGAAGCCGACCGCAGGGAGGCATGCTGACAAGCGACGGCGTAGCCGGAGCGTGCTGACAATGTGCCGCATGGTCGCCTACCTCGGTGGATCGGAGGCAACACTATCCTCGGTTGTCCTCGAGCCCGAGCACTCGCTCCTGGTGCAGAGCTACGCCCCGAAGGAGATGATGAGCGGGGTAGTGAACGCCGACGGCTTCGGAGTCGGCTGGTACGCTCCGTGGTCCGGCGAAGAGCCCGCCGTCTACCGCTCCGAGGGTCCTTTGTGGTCCGATCGGAGCTTCGCGGGTATAGCGCCCAGGATCCGGTCCCACAACATCTTAGCGGCGGTCAGGAGCGCCACGCCGGGTCTGCCGGTCGAGGAGAGCGGGGTCCCACCCTTCTCATCCGGCCCGTACCTGTTCGCGCACAACGGCGCCATAGAGGGTTTCCGCCACACCGCCATGCGCCCCCTGCGCGACGCCTTGAGCGACGAGTCCTACGCCGGACTCCTCGGCACGACCGACTCCGAGACGATCTTCGCCGGGCTGCTGGACAGGCTTCGAGAAGATCCCGCAGACCTGGGCAGGGCAACCGGGGAGACGGTCCAGCACGTCACGCGAGTCTGCGACAGGCTCGGCGTGGGTGCCGCCCTGAACCTGGCCGTCACCGACGGCAAGGAGATGGCGTTCGCCCGCTACTCTACAGACGGCCCGGGCAATTCGCTGTACTTCGTCGAGGAGGCGCGGGCCTTCCCTGACGCGATAGTCGTAGCCTCCGAGCGTCTCGACGGGGACGGGAGTTGGCGGGAAGTGCCGGACCGGCACCTGCTTACGGTGGGAGAAGGCGGCGCGTCGGTGCGTCCCCTCCGATGACTGTCAGATGTCTTCGGTCCGCACCGCCATCCCAAAGACGAAGTTGGTGTTGAACGGGTGGAGCCCTCATCTTTCCCTAGCCCAGATGGGCTAGGGAAAGATCGCTCATTTTGGGGATGCGAGATCCTACCACGCCGCGTAGGATAGCCGTAATTACAGGACCGGGCTCTCACTCTAGGCCATGCACTCCCCCCTCCTTACCAGGGTGTCCGGTCCTTCTCTTTGCTCTATCCACCGACGCCCGGGTCAAGGTGATTTCCAGAGCTCGATAGGTATACGCTCGCCGCGAGCTAGACAGCACGACCAGCAAGATAACTAAAGCGAAGCCCACGACCCCTACCATTGCCAGGGGTCGGCGCGAAGGCCATCCCAGGGGCCGAAGAAGAGGAGCCTCAGAGTCCCCCGGATCTCCGCCTCGCGCTACCCAGGTTCGATACCTGGCGAGCTTGTCCCGGTCCTCGGCATCGCACCGCCGGCCACGCGGAGGTCCGCTCCTTCGAGATGACCGGCGCTCATGGCCCGCTGGTTATCGGCGCAGCGACGGGCGAACCCGGTCAGAAGCTATCTGGCGCCTCTGCCGCGCTCGGGATCTCCACCGCCTTCGGCATCTTGGCCACCTCCGGGGTCTCCACCCTCTTGCTGGCGCTCCTCCCTGCGTTGCTCGCGCTCTTCCTTGCGCTCCTGCCGTGCCTGCCTGTGCTCCTGGCGCTCCTCCCTGCGTTGCTGGCGCTCTTCCTTGCGCTCCTGACGATCCGCGGGCCGGTCCTGGTCCTCCCGACGACCGCCACCCTGGCGATCGCGCTCGCCTCGGGGTCCGTCTCCGCGTTCGCCGTGCCCGCCTCCGCCTGGCTCGTCGCCTCTGTCTCTCCTGCCCATGAATTTCTCCTCGTTGTCTCGATGGCTCAAAACGACAGCGTAAGCTGTACCCGATCGGGCACGTGCGTAACCCCGGCTGGTATATCCGTGTCCGGCGCTGTGCGTCGGGCGTAGTTTCTGGATAACGGAGGCGGGGTAGTAGAGGATACAATCCGTTTCAGAACGAACGGCGGTGCCGTCAAGGAGGTACGGGATGACGCAACAGATCAACCAGCAGACAGTGGGCGCCGAGCAGTGGCGCGCGCTCGCGCAGCAGTTGCGCGTTGACAGCATCCGCTCGAGCACCGGCGCGGGCTCGGGGCACCCCACCTCGAGCATGTCGGCTGCCGAGCTGATGGCCGTGCTTCTCGGCAAGTACCTGCGCTACGACTTCGACAACCCGGGTAACCCGGCTAACGACCACCTGATCTTCTCGAAGGGCCACGCCTCGCCACTGCTCTACTCTTTGTACAAGGCAGCTGGGGCTATCACGGACGAGGAGCTCATGACCTTCCGCGAGCTCGGCAGCCGCCTGCAGGGCCACCCGACGCCGGCCATCCCGTGGGTGGACGTCGCTACCGGCTCGCTGGGACAGGGCCTCCCCATCGGGGTCGGCGTCGCGCTTGCCGGCAAGTACCTTGACAGGCTTCCCTACCGCGTCTGGGTCCTGTGCGGTGACTCGGAGATGGCAGAGGGGTCGATGTGGGAAGCTTTCCAGCACGCCTCCTTCTACAAGCTGGACAACCTCATCGCCATCCTCGACATGAATCGCCTCGGCCAGACGCGCGAGACCATGGACGGCTGGCACGGCGACCATTACGCAAACAGGGCGCGGGCCTTCGGCTGGCACGCGATCCAGATAAACGGCCACGACCCCGAGGAGATAGACCGCGCCTACGCCGAGGCGCTCGAACAGGAGGACATACCCACCTTCATCATCGCCAAGACGAAAAAGGGCCGTGGCGTCTCATTCCTAGAGGACGTGGAGGGCATGCACGGCAAGCCGGTCAAGCCAGAGGACGAGGCCAGGGCTCTGGAGGAGCTCGGCGATAGCAACAACCTCCTCGTCGAGGTGCAGAAGCCGGACTACGATGGGGGCGAGACCTTCACCCCCGGGTGGACGGGCGAGCCAGAGCTGCCGACCTGGGAGGTCGGCGACTCCGAGGCGACCCGCAACGCCTACGGGAAGGCCCTGAAGGCAATCGGCGCAGCCAGGGAGGACGTCGTAGCCATGGACGGCGAGGTGAGCAACTCCACCAAGTCAGAGGAGTTCGCCGAGGCGTTCCCGGAGCGGTATTTCGAGATGTTCATCGCGGAGCAACAGATGGTCGCGGCCGCGGTCGGGATGAGCGTGCGCAAGAGGGTGCCTTTCGCCTCCAGCTTCGCCGCGTTCATGAGCCGCGCCTACGACTTCATCCGCATGGCCGCCATCTCCAGAGCGAACATCAGGCTCACCGGCTCGCACGCCGGCGTATCGATCGGGGAGGACGGCCCGTCCCAGATGGCGCTCGAGGACCTGGCCATGATGCGCGCCGTCCACGGCTCGACCGTCCTCCACCCATCAGATGCCAACCAGACGGCGAAACTCGTCGCCCAGATGGCCGACATGCAGGGCATCAGCTTCCTGCGCACCCTGCGCCCGAGCACGCCGGTGATCTACGGCCCCGACGAAGCGTTCCCTATCGGCGGCAGCAAGGTCGTGCGCTCCTCCGACGACGACCAGGTCACGGTAGTCGCCGCCGGAATAACCGTGCATAACGCGAACGAAGCCTGCGACGAGCTGCAACGAGAGGGCGTGTCCGTACGCCTCATAGACGCCTACTCCGTAAAGCCAATCGACGCGGACACCCTGCGCGAGGCCGCGCGGGCCACCGGTGGCAGGGTCGTCGTCGCCGAAGACCACTGGCCGGAAGGCGGCCTCGGCGAGGCGGTCCTCTCCGCACTCTCCGAAGTCGGCACCGAAGGCCTCCACTTCGAGCACCTGGCAGTCAACATCATGCCCGGCTCGGGCTCGCCGGACGAGCTCATGGACGCAGCCGGCATAAGCGCGAGCCACATCGCCGACGCCGCGCGCCGGCTGCTCAACGAGTAGGGCAAAACCGTACCCCACGAGAGGGCCCGGACGCGGGTCCGGGCCCTCGCAAGCGTTACGGGATCACTCGTCTTGCGTAAACCGTTGCGTTTACCTTCCTATACCGCCATAATCCTGCTGTGAGCGATCAGGAGCTCGTAGGGACGCCTCGGACGAGGATCTTGCTGCTCGGCGCGGCGCACGTCGAGCACGACGGCGGCCAGATCGAGGTAGACACCCGCAAGGCGACCGCGGTGCTGGCCTACCTAGCGGTCACGCGCCGCCGCCACGCACGCGACGCCCTGGCTAGTCTGCTCTGGCCCGAGTACAACCAGACCAGAGCTCGGGCTGCTCTGCGCCGAACCCTCTCGTCGCTCAGCGCAGCCCGCACGGCTGGCTGGCTTGTGGTCGAGCGGGAGAGCGTGGACCTGGCCAGGGACGAGGTCTGGGTCGACGTTGACCGCTTCCGCGGTCTGCTGGCCGAGTGCAGGATCCACGGCCACGCGGACGGCGATGTCTGCGCCGAGTGCCTGCCTCCGCTCTCGGAGGCGGTGGCGCTCTACCGTGACGACTTCCTGGCTGGGTTCGCGCTGCGCGACAGCGCAGCTTTTGATGACTGGCAGTTCTTCGAGGGCGAGGAGCTCCGCCGCGAGCTGGCAGGGGCGCTGGAGAAGCTCAGCTTCGGCCACGGTGCGAGGGAAGAGTGGGAGCAGGCCATCACCCACGCGCGGCGCTGGATGGCCCTAGATCCCCTGCACGAGCCGGCGCACCGCTGGTTGATGCGGCTCTACGCGTGGGCGGGTCAGCGGGCCGCCGCTCTGCGCCAGTACAGAGAGTGCGTGCGCGTCCTCGATGGGGAGCTAGGCGTCTCGCCGCTTGAAGAGACGACCCGCATCTACGAGGCTATAAAGGAGAACGACCTGCCGCCTCCTCCGGTCCTGGCCCAGGAGCGCTCCTCCCTCCCGATAGGCGAGGAGCCAGACTCGGCGGCCCCGGACGAGCCCCGCGCCCGACCGCATCGCGGGGAGCCGCTGGTGGGCCGAGAGGCGGAGTGGGGTTCCCTGCTCCGGGCCTACGAGGCCGCCGGTACGGCGGGCCAGGTCGTGGTGCTGGAAGGAGAGGCGGGCATCGGCAAGACCCGGCTGGCCGATGAGTTCCTGGCTTACGCGGCGGGCCTGGGTTCTGTTACCGTCGCGTCGCGGTGTTATCCAGGCGAGACGGACCTGGCCTACGAGCCTTTCATAGAGGGGCTCTCCGGCGCCATCGTCAGGGAGGGTATCGCGGAGCGTCTGGAGGGAATACCTGATCACTTCCTGACCGAAGCCTCGCGTCTGCTGCCCGAGATCGGGGTCTTGCGTCCCGGGTTGCCTCCTCCCCTCGCGGCACCCGGTGCCCAGAGCCGCCTGTTCGAGGGTGTCTGCCAGGTGCTCCTCGCTGTCTGTGAGGGATCATCACCAGGCGTGTTGTTTATCGACGACGTACACTGGGCCGATGCCTCGTCTCTCGACCTGCTGGCTTACCTCGTGCGGCGCCTCAGACCCGGGCGAAAGTTGTGCGTCGTGCTCACCTGGCGCGGCGAGCAGGTACCCAACCGCCTGCGGGGGCTCGTGACGGAGGGCCGCGCGGCGACGGTGCTCCGGTTGGGGCGCCTGGACAGAGCCGCCGTAGAGGAGCTGGTCGGGTCGGTCGTCGGGGGCACGGAGGGGCTGGGACAGCGCCTGTACGAGGAGACGGAGGGGTTACCGCTCTTCGTTGGAGAGTACCTCGCGGCGATCGCGAAGGGCTCTCTGGCCGCGGGTGACGAAGCCTGGTCGCTGCCGGGCGGAGTGCGCGACCTCCTGCACGGGCGCCTGGGAACGGTCGGCGAGACGGGGGTACAGTTGCTCAACGCCGCCGCGGTTATCGGCAGGTCCTTCGACTTCGACACCGTGCGCGAGGCGAGCGGTCGCAGCGAGGAAGAGGCGGTCGCGGCCCTCGAGGAGCTCACGGACAAAGGTCTGGTCGAGGAGGTGCAGGGGTTCGGAGAGCGGTTCCCAGCCTACGACTTCGGCCACGAGAAGCTGCGCGCCCTCGTCTACGAGGAGACCAGTCTGGCGAGGAGACGGCTATTGCACCGAAGGGTGGCCGAAGCACTGGTGCGGCGCGCGCGACGGCGGCGCGAGATGGGACCTCTGGCAGGCCAGATCGCGCACCACTACCGGTCGGCTGGCCGGGACGCGGAGGCGGCGGAGTACTTCGAGCTGGCCGGCCGGCACGCCAGGGCGTTGTACGCTAATCGCGAGGCGCTCGGTCACTTCAGGGCGGCGCTCGCGCTGGGGCACCCGGAAGCCGCCGCGCTCCATCAGGCTATCGGGGACTTGCATACCCTGCTCGGCGAATACCCGGCGGCGCTCGCGAGCTACGAGGCAGCGGCCGCGCTCGGTGACGGGAGCGGCCTCGCCAGCGTCGAGCGCAAGCTTGGTAGCGTCTACCAGCGTCTGGGGGAGTGGGATCTCGCAGAGAGCCACTTCGAGGCGGCGCTGGCGCAGGGAGACGCCGAGCCGGCCTGGGTCCGCGCCAGGCTCCACGCCGACCTCGGTCTGGTGGCTCAGCGCCAGGGACGGGACGAACTGGCGCTGGAGCAGGCAAGCCGGGCGCTCGAGCTCGCCGAGGCCGCCGGAGACGGGCGGGCGCTGACTCAGGCCCACAACGTCCTCGGCGTGCTGGCGAGCGGCAGCGGCGACCTCGATGCGGCGCGCCATCACCTGGAACGCAGCCTCGAGCTTGCTGAGGCCGCCGGGGATCCTGCAGCTCGAGTCGCCGCGCTGAACAACCTGGCACTGGCCTACCGGAACGGCGGTGAGCCAGAGCGAGCCCTGGAACGCGCCGAGGCAGCCCTGGCTCTATGCGTGTCTATAGGGGATCGCCATCGCGAGGCTGCGCTTCACAATAACCTGGCCGACCTCCTCCACGAGGCCGGACGGTCGCAAGAGGCCATGCGCCACCTCACGCAGGCCGTGACCATCTTCGCCGAGGTCGGCGAAGATGACAAGCTGCAACCCGAGATCTGGAAGCTGGTGGAGTGGTGAGGGTATCCGTCGTCAGGCTCTCCTGTATCCCTCGAAGGAAGCCTGGTGAGCCGGAGTGGTCCTGTGCCCGCGGCGAGGTCTCGCAGCGGCGCGCCGGGTGAACCGTAGTTCTGGAGAGTTGGTCCTTTGCCCGGCTTCCATGCCTTCGGGCACGGGGTAGCCTATCTCGATCACCCTCGGGTCGCCGGGCTTCGGCTGGCCCGCATACAGTCCGGCCATGCCCACGATCAGGAGCATCAGGGCGATGAGGATCACGCCCGCCCCGACGGCCTGATAACCCGTATTGGCCGCCTCCCCGAGGCCGGGGACGTAGATCGTCAGGCCGAGGAGGTCGGAGACCATCGTGAACACACCACTAACTATGGCGACGGGACCGCCCCACTGTATAACCGTCGAGAGTTTCATCTGCGTCTCTCCTCTCTCGTATTCCAGGCTCATGCACATACTCTAACGGGCGCCCGTTACAGGACCGTTACGGAAAGCGTTACGAAAAGACGCTCACGAAAAATTTCTTTCGGTTACCTACCTTCTGGTGGATCTCAGCCACAACGAGGCGTGCTCCGGCTGCACAGTCTCCCGCACCACCGCAGGCTCCTCCGGGCTCGTCAACCCAGGTAGCGGAGGGCGACGCGGGCGGCGAGGTAGCCGCACATGCCATGCACACCCCCTCCGGGCGGCGACGAGGAGGAGCAGACGAAGATCCCCTGCGCCGGCGTCGAGTAGGGGTTGAGCCTCAAGACCGGGCGAGTGAAGAGCTGCCGGAGCTCGGGAACGCCGCCGTTGATGTCGCCTCCGACCAGGTTGGCGTTCTGCCGCTCGAAGTCGGCGGGTCCCGAGGCGGTCTTCGCGAGGACACGCTCCCCGAAGCCGGGGGCGAAGCGCTCGATCTGGGCCTCTATCCGACCTGTCATGTCGAACTGCGAGCCGTTGGGGACGTGGCAGTAGGCCCAGACGGTGTGCTTGCCCTCAGGCGCCCGCGTCCGGTCGAAGAGACTCTGCTGCGCGAGCAACACGAACGGCCTCTCGGGGTGCTCTCCGCGCCACACGGCGGCTTCCCCGGCGGAGATCTCATCCAGAGTTCCGCCGAGGTGGACGGTCCCGGCCCGCAGGCACTCCTCCGCCTTCCAGGGGATGGGTCCGTCGAGCGCGAAGTCCACCTTGAAGACGCCCGGTCCGTAGCGGTAATCCTTGAGGGCGTGCCGGTAGCGCTCGGTGAAGTGCTCACCCGCGATGTCGAGCATCTGGCGGGGCGTGACGTCGAGGAGGACCGCGCGCGTGCGCGGAACCTCCTCGACGGAGTCCACCCTGAAGCCGGTGTAGACCTCGCCGCCTAAATCGAGCAGGTACGAGGTCAGCGCGTCGGCTATCCTCTGCGAGCCGCCCTTCGGGAACGGCCAGCCGAAGGCGTGTCCCAGGGTGCCCAGGAGGAGCCCGAAGAGGGCACTCGGGGACTTCTCCAGCGGCAGGAACGAGTGGGCCGCGTTTCCGGCGAAGAGGCCGCGGGCCTTCTCCCCCTCGAAGGCGCTCTCGGCCAGGCTGCGGGCCGGGCGGAGCGCACGCAGCGCCGAGGCACCCAGGGCGATGGGGTGACGGATCAGCCGTGGCGAGCCGACGAAGTAAGATGCTATCCTTGGGGCGTCTTCGGCCACGCTCTCCATGAGCCTCCGGTAAGCTGGCGCGTCGGACCCTAGAGAGCCGGCCGTCTCCTGCACGGAGCGCTCCAGGACAGCGGCCGTGCCATCGTCGAACGGGTGGGCGAGCGGAGCAGGTGGGTGGACCCACTCGAGGCCGTACTCCTCGAGCGGGAGCTCGCTAAAGAAAGGCGAGGCGTACCCCAGGGGGTGGATGGCCGAGCCGAGGTCGTGAACGAAGCCGGGAAGCGTGATCTCCGCCGAGCGCGCGCCCCCGCCGGGGATCTCCTCGGCCTCGAGCACGGCCACGGAGCGCCCGTTTCTAGCCAGTTCCACAGCGGCGGCGAGACCGTTCGGCCCCGCGCCCACGACCACCGCGTCGTACGCGCCGCTTCCGGCCATCAGGTGGTGCGGCGCCGGACCAGGCCGCGTACCCAACGGGCCGGGCCGGCCATCGTGTAGAGCATGGAGCGGGCACCGGCGTTGTACCAGACGTTCTTCGCTTGCGACCACTGAACCTTCGGGTCCACGCAGGCCTTCTCCAGGGTTACCGGCTCGTTCACGCCAAAGTGCGCAGCAAGCGACTTGAGGACGTGCGTCCAGATCCGCTCCTGCTCCGTGGAGCCCACCACCCTAAAGCCTAGCTCGTAGATCGGGTCGTTGGCGCGAGCCAGCGACTGGACCTGGGCAACAGTAACACCCTCCTCGTCGCTGTAAGCTGAGAAGGTGTTCCAGCCAGACTCAGGATGCCCTTCTGGGGTCATAACCGTGAAGGACTCCTCGTCGGCGTAGATCACCCTGACACCTGTGTACACCGGCAATCCACCCACTGAGGCGCTGATGAACAGCACCTCTCCAGGCGCGACGCCCGCCATCGACGGATAGAACCGACTCTGCGGCGGCTGGAACTCAGGGAAGTGCTCCTTCCAGACCTTTA
>JBJMIY010000273.1:0-3206 GCA_045806605.1 Rubrobacteraceae bacterium | reverse complement strand
TCGCGAACCGCCACTACACTAGGATGGAGGTGGAGGAACAGCCTTGCAGGCGCTGGGCCGCGGCTTCGAGGGTGGCACGCGGTTGATGCAGTTCACCACCGGGCGGTTGAGCTCCTTCAAGTCCCAGGCGTTGAAGAAGTTGGCGAGCATGGTGGATGTTGGTGAGATGCTAACCGTCCTTGTGGGCGTAGCGAGCGACTACCTCGAGGGGATCGAGCTCGGGGTCTAGCTGGCGGGCTATGCCGTCGAGGAGGCCGATGGCGCGTCCCACGAGGAGCAGGCGGGGAGGTACGTCGCGCACGCTCGCGCCGAGCCTCATGCCGAAGTCTCCTATATCCGTCTCGCCCACCTCGTCGCCGAGGAGCACGCCGACGAGCCTGAGCAGGGTGACGTAATCGGTGTCTTCGCCAACCGGAAGGCCAGCCTCCCGGAGCGCGGGGGTGAGCGCGTCGAGGTCGCCGTTCCTCAGGGCGTCGACCATCCTCTCGAGCGCGGCTATAAACGAAGGCTCGAGGGCGAGGGTGAGCCCGTGGTCCAGGAGGACGAGGCGCGGCTGGCTTCGCCCGGGCTGCACCAGCAGGTTGCCAGGGTGCGGGTCGGCGTGGAGGACGCCGCGCCTGAAAAGCTGGTCTGCGTATACGTCCATCAGGAGAGTGGCGACCTCGCGAGGTTCGATCCCGGCCCACGAGAGCGCCTCTTTGTCCGTGATCTTGACCCCTTCCACGAGGTCCATGACGAGGAGACGCTCCGTTGTGAGGTCGTCCACGACCCCGGGGACGACAGCATCGTCCCGGTCCGAGAGGGCGCTTCGCAGGTCCTCTATGGCCGCGGCCTCGCGGCGGAAGTCCAGCTCGAGGGGGAGCGTCCAGCGCAGGTAGTCTGCGATGGGCTGGAGTTGGACCTCGGGCTCCAGGCGCGCAACCGCGCCGAAGATGGCCTCCAGAGCGTCGAGGTCGGCTTCGATCAGGGCCGCGACACTGGGGTACTGGACCTTCACGGCGACCTCTCGCCCGTCCGCGAGCCGGGCGCGGTGTACCTGCGCGATCGACGCGGCGGCGATAGGTTCCCTCTCGAACTCGCAGAAGACCTCGGGTATCGGACGACCCAGCTCGCGGGCGACTGCCTCCTCGATGGCGGCGTAGGGCTGGGGCGGCACGCGGTCCTGGAGTGATGAGAGCTCTTCGACGTAGTGTGTGGGGAGGAGGTCGGGGCGGGTCGAGGCGAACTGTCCGGCCTTGATCAGGGTTCCCCCGAGCGCCTCCGCCGCGTCGAGCAGGCGCCCCGCCCCGCGCCGGTGCGCGAGCTCCCAGTCCTCGGGACGCACCAGGTCAGGGAACCACCGCCCCCGCTCGCGCAGCGCCGCGTAACCCAGGTAGAGGTCCGACGCAAGCGTGCCGAGCAGGACGGCCCGCGGCGACCACACGGGGGGAAGGAGGCCGTGCGACGTCCCGTCTCCGTGCTGGTACGCGCGCCCCAGGCGCTCCCCCGCCGCGAGCGTGGTCCACGCCCACAAGAACCACTGCGCCCGCGCGAGGTCGCCTGCGCGCGCGAGGTAGGCGCCGTCCGGCGTCGCTCTTGAGCTCTCGCGCACCGCCCGCGCCTCCTCGCCCGAGCGCCGCGCCGCCCGCGCGAGCGCCTCCCAGGTACCGAGCGCACCGTAGCTCCACAGGCGGGCCGCGTCCTCCGAGCCATAGTGAGGTTGCATCATGTTTCGCTACATGCCATGGCGAGTGAGTATATGCCAGAACTCGCGCGACGCCGTCCCCTAGATGAAAGATGCCCGCGCTCTGTATACTTCCTCGGTGATGTGGGCGGTCGGTTCGGCGATGGCGCCGGGAGCCGTGGGGGGATGCCTTGGGGCCGAAGAATCGAGCAACCGGAAAGACGAGAAAGAAGTTCAGGCGTCTCTTGCTGCTCGCGTTCGTCCTGACGGCGGCTCTGGCAGTCGCGAAGTGGTCCTGGATCGACGCCCAGGCACGTGCAGTGGTCGCGCTCTCACCGCTCCTCGAGACGCCGGTCCTAACGCCGGCCGTCGAGGCCGTGACAGGCGAGCCACGATTCGCAGAGACCATCGTCGCCGGGAACCCGGCGCTCGTCGTCAGGCCGCGGGGGGAGGGACCGTGGCCCGCGATCTTCTTCGTCAACGGCGTGGTCACGGAGGGTCGGAATCTGCCCGAGGTGCGCAAGCTGGCGGAGGGTCTGGCCAGGGCGGGGTACCTGGTAGTCGTACCGGACCTGCCGGGGCTGAGGCGGGGTGAGATCCGGCCCGAGACCGTGCACGAGACGCTCGAGGTAGCCCGGACGATCTCCGAGCGGCCGGACGCGCGCGACGGGACGGTCGGTCTGGTGGGGGTCTCCACCGGCGCCACCCTCTCCCTACTCGCCGCCGGAGACGGAGAGGTCGCACAGAGGGTCTCGGTCGTCGCCGGCGTGGCTCCCTACACCGACGTGAGGACCGTCCTCAGCACCGCCACGACAGGCCACTACCGCGGCGCGGACGGGGAGATGGTCCCCTACGAGGTAGATCCCTTCCTCGCCGGAGCCATCACGCAGTCCCTGGTCTCCACGTTGCCGCCGAGCAGGGACCGTAACGTGCTACTCGACGAGCTGGAGGAAGTCGACCGGTTGCGGCCCGAGTTCCTCGACGAGTTGCGCGGGATGGGGTCGGATGCGAGCAGCGTCGCCGAGCTGCTCGAGAATAGGGACCCGGCTCGCTTCGACGACCTCTACGCGGGTCTGCCCGAGGAGGTGCGCGCGAAGATGGAGGAGCTCTCGCCGCTCGCGGGAGGCGGACACCTGAACGTACCCGTCGAGATGGTCTCTGGTCCTCACGACAAGTACTTCCCTCTCTCGGAGACGCACGCGGTCGTGCGCATCGCGCCGCAGGCCCGCGTGACCGTCAGCGAGGCGCTCGAGCACGCGGAGCTCGACTCCTCGGTGCGCCACCTCCCGGCGCTCCTCCTCATGGACGGCTTCGTAGTCCGCTCGCTGCGCCAGGCACGTCTGTAGGGGCGCTTCACGTAAGGGCGCTTCGCGAATCGCCCCTACTAGAGGCGTGCCAGGGACCGGTACAGGAGCTCGAAGAACCCCACCCTGTTCAGCTCCACCCCGACCTCGGCGTTGGGAGGTCTGCCCATGATGCCGTAGTAGTCGCAGACGGTCTCGCCGCGGGTCAGCTCGCTCTCGCACTCGACCTCGACCCGCAT
>JBJMIY010000272.1:0-3990 GCA_045806605.1 Rubrobacteraceae bacterium | reverse complement strand
ATCTCTCGATAGTGACTTTCCGGTACCTCCCGAGGCGGGGGGATCCGGACGACTTCAACCGAAAGCTCGTCAACGCCGTGCAACGCGACGGTCGAGTCTTCCTCTCCTCGACGATAGTGGACGGGACGTTCACCCTGCGGGCGGCCAGCTTGAGCCTGCGCACCCACCTGGATACGATCGAGCTGGCCATCGAAGTCCTGCGCGAAAAAGCTAAGCAACTCGAACAAAGTGGCTAACTGAAGAGCTAGGCAACCGGCTTGATCGACGAACTCTCACCCAGGAGGGTCTTGAACGAGCACCAGACGAGCCAATTCTCTGCAACGTGGTCATTCCGGTGGCCGTGACGGTTAGCGCACGAAGCCGGCCACGTGATACTCGAACTTCTTGCTCACGATGTCGCCGAACTGCCGCACCCACGCTTCTGCCTCCGCGCTCAGCTTACCGTAGACCCGCACGTCGAGCGGCTTTGTCGTGCTGAAGAACCGTTCGAACTCTTCCCATTCTGTGATCATGCCGATGTGCTCCATAATTCGGCTGCGATCAGCGAAAGTTAGAAGTGCGCCCATCTCGGTAGAGCCGGGAGTAGCGTAGAACTGCAAGGTCACCAGCTCCTGTATGCCTTCGGCTTCGAGCCGTCGCGCCGTCGCCTGGATGGCAGCGGCGAGGGTAGCACATCCGCCAAATTGACTTTTTGTGGAACAAGCCAATGTTTCCCTCACAGTACTGCTACAAGTGTCGACGTTGGCACCAGATGTGTGGACGTTGTGGCTAACTCCAGGAAGTCGGCGATTCCGACCAGCGAGGTGACGCTCGAACCGCGCGAGTCAGCCCGCCAGGAGACCAAGAAAGCAGCCGAGAGCTTTTCGACGCCGGGCTGAACGTGCCGGGCGCCACGCAGGACATCGCGTCCGGCCAGCGACCGGGTACTCGTTGTGGGTCGATGACTAAGTTCGTCCAGGCTGGCTCACAGCGGCTTGTGCGGCAGCCAGGCGCGCGCCTGGCACCCGGAAGGGTGAGCAGGAGACGTAGTCGAGGCCCACTTCGTGGAAGAAGGAGACGCTCTCCGGGTCGCCGCCGTGCTCCCCGCAGACCCCGAGCTTCAGGCGCGGGTTCGCCTCCCGTCCCCGCTCGGAGGCCATCTGGACCAGCTCACCTACGCCTTCCTGGTCGATGGTCTCGAAGGGGTTGTCCTGTAGCAGGCCGCTCTCGAGGTATTGGGAGAGGAACTTCTCCTCGGCGTCGTCGCGGCTAATGCCGCAGACCATCTGGGTGAGATCGTTGGTGCCGAAGGAGAAGAAGTCGGCGACGCGCGCTATCTCCCCGGCGACCGTGCACGCCCGCGGCAGCTCTATCATCGTCCCAATTGGCAAGCTCTCTCCAGCGAGCTCAACCTCGATCAGATCCCGCATCTTCCTCAGCTCCGAGGAGAAGCCGACGAGGGGAATCATTATTTCGACGACCGGCTCGCCCCCGGCTTCCCTTACTTCCCTCGCGGCCTGCGCAATGGCACGAGCCTGCATCAGGTAGACGTCGGGTCGCAGGAGCCCAAGCCTGCAGCCCCGCAGCCCCAGCATCGGGTTCCTCTCTTCGAGGCTCTCCGCTACGCGCAGCTGCCGTCTCAGCTCCGTGGCGTCCTCCCCCCGCCCCTCGCGCTCGGCTATCTCCTTCGCCAGGTCCTTCGAGTCAGGGAGGAACTCGTGTAGCGGCGGGTCCAGAAGACGCACGGTGACCGGCAGACCGTCCATGGCCGAGAAGATGCCCTCGAAGTCCTCTCTTTGCATGGGCTCGAGCTTGACCAGCGCCTCCTTCAAGGCGTCGTCGCTTTCCGAGAGGATCATCTCCCGCATTATCTGCAGACGCTCGCCCTCCATGAACATGTGCTCCGTGCGGCAAAGCCCGACGCCCTCGGCCCCGAGTTCTCTGGACCGCTGGGCGTCCTCCGGGGTGTCGGCGTTCGCCCTTACGCCAAGGGTGCGCGCCTCGTCGGCCCAGCGGAGCAGAACCTCGAAGTCTTCGCTCGGCGTGGGTTCGACCAGCGGCACATCGCCCCGGATGACCCTGCCGTCCGTTCCGTCTATGGTGAGGACTTCGCCGGCCTCGAACCTCTTGCCGCCAATCTCCAGTTCGCCCCGCGCAAGATCTATCTTCAGGGCGCTGCACCCGGTCACGGCGGGCTTGCCCATCCCACGGGCGACGACCGCCGCGTGGCTCGTCATACCCCCGAACGCGGTCAACACCCCCTTAGCCGCGATCATGCCCTCGACGTCGTCCGGGTGGGTCTCCCTGCGCACCAGGAGCACGGCCTCCCCGGCCTCCGCACGCTCCCTGGCCTCTTGTGCGTCGAGAACAACCTTCCCCGTGGCGGCCCCGGGCGAGGCGGGGAGACCCCTTGCGAGGACCTCCAGCTCGGCCTGCGGGTCCACGCGGGGATGGAGGAGCTGGTCGAGTGATGCAGGCTCGACGCGCATGATGGCCTCGTCGTGAGAGATCAAGCCCGCTTCGGCCATGTCGCGCGCGATCTTCAGCGCAGCTGCCCCCGTGCGCTTGCCGCTCCTGGTTTGGAGCATGTAGAGTCTGTCCTGCTCCACGGTGAACTCGACGTCCTGCATGTCCCTGAACTCGCGCTCCAGCTTACCTGCGGTATCCAGGAACTGCTGGTAGGCGTTGGGCAGGACCTGCTCCATCTCCCTAAGCGGACGGGGCGTGCGGATGCCCGCAACCACATCTTCACCCTGAGCGTTCAGGAGAAACTCTCCGAAGATGCCCTGCTCCCCCGTAGCCGGGTTGCGGGTGAACGCCACCCCGGTGGCCGAGGTCTCCCCCATGTTGCCGAACACCATCCGCTGCACGGTGACCGCCGTCCCCAGAGTCTCCGGTATGCCGTACTCTCTGCGGTACGCCGCGGCCCGGGCTCCCAGCCACGAATCGAAGACCGCCTTGATCGCCAGCTCTAATTGCTTGACCGGGTCTTCGGGAAACTCGTCCTCGGACCTTTCGGATATGATGGTCTTGAAACGGTCGGTGAGCTCTTTGAGGTCCTCTGCCGAAAGCTCCGTGTCCGCCTCGACGCCTCGACGGCCCTTGGCCTCCTCGATTGCCTCCTCGAAGAGGTGCCCCGGGACCTTCAACACTATCTCCCCGAACGCCTGGATGAAGCGCCGATACGAGTCGTAGGTGAAACGCTCGTCTCCGGTGCGCTCGGCCAATCCCCTGACGGCCTCGTCGTTCAGGCCGAGGTTCAACACGGTATCCATCATCCCGGGCATGGAGACCGGGGCCCCGCTCCTGACCGAGACCAGCAGCGGGTTCTCGGAGCTTCCGAAACCCCTGTCCGTGGCCTCTTCCACAAGCGCCATATGGCTCTTCACGTCGTCCATGAGGCCCTCGGGAAGCTCCCCGGACCCTATGTAGTGCGTACAGGCCTCGGTCGTGATGGTGAATCCCTCCGGCACCAGAAAGCCGAGCTTGCGCATATCCCGGACCCCCGCGCCCTTGCCCCCGAGGAGGCTCCGGATGTCGTCTATCTCCGGGTCTTCCAGGAACCCGTACACGAACCTACTGGCACCCGCGGCCTCTGCTCTCACTCCGCGGTCCGCTTCCGGCACTTTCATGCTCTCCTCCTGTTTCCCTGATGCGCAGATGCGGGTCTTTGCCGCAAAACCCGCTGGCATTGCTCTGTTCCAGCATCGGCCGTTACAGAGACAAAGCTACAGCTCCGAGATGATCTTCTTGGCTCTCGGGATCGACGGAGCGCTCATGCTCAACTCGGTGACACCGAGCTCCACGAGTGCTGGGATCAGCGCAGGGTCCCCGGCTGCTTCTCCGCACACCCCTACCCAGATCCCTGCCTCTCTGGCCGCCTCGCAGGTCTTACCTATGAGGTCCAGCACGGCGGGGTGGTCGGCGCTCTGCAAACGCGTCAGGCGCTCGTTTCCTCTGTCCGCGGCCAGGGTGTACTGCACCAGGTCGTTGGTACCGATGGAGAAAAAG
>JBJMIY010000271.1:0-3769 GCA_045806605.1 Rubrobacteraceae bacterium | reverse complement strand
GGGAGAAAGTGAAAGAGAAGGGCCTTCTCGGCGGCGTGACGGACTCGTTGTCCGGGCGTGACCGAAACAACAGATCCTGATCGCGAGGAAGCTTCGCGATTGACCTGCACGGAGCCGCATGCCCGGGATAACCCGCATGCGGCTCCGTGTCTGGCGCGAGACTTGCCACCCGCGGCGGCTCCGTAAGCAGATGGGTTTGCGGGGCCATCGAAGCTCCTTTCCGACGCCCGGGGAGCTGGAATGAGGCTCGCGCCTGTAACAAACGAGGGCATCGAAAGCGGCTGGTACAGAGAAGGAGCGAGCATGGGCAGATCTAGAAGACGGAAGACATCGCACAGGGCTAACCCCAGGACGAGATCCGGGGCTAGATCTCGTCCTGGCGGCAGCGCGAGCGGGGGGGTAACGATAACCTCGCCAAGCCCCGTGGGAAACATCAGCGGTTACAGGCCCACGGTGCAGGCCACCGTGACGGACAGCCAGGGCACCCTGAGCAAAGACAACATAAACGTGTACCTCGACGGGCAGGAGGTAAGAAACTTCCAGTACCGCCGGATGACCGGTAGTTTGAGTTTCACCCCCAGCAAGCTCCCCTCTGGCACGCACACGGTGGAGATAACGGCCGGTACCGCCGGAAGCAGGAACGCCAGGAAGCGGAAAAACTGGAGCTTCGTCATAACGTAATGGGTTGTGGAAGAATGGACGCCAGAGACCGCGTAAGGAGGCGGCCCTATGTCTAGGAGACGGAGGAGTCGTCGGAGGGGCCCGCGCGGGCGCTCGGTCAGGGTCACGACGACGAGGGGTTCTGGCTCCAACAGGACCACCAGCTACCGCACGGGCGGCCTCTCGATAACGGGGGTCGGTCCTACGGGTAGGGTCGCCAGAAGCCCCAACCTTACCATCAGGGCGACGGTGAGGGACTACGGCGGGGGGCTCTCCAGAAACGGCATAAGGCTCTACCTCGACGGGTCAGAAAAGAGCAGGGTTCACTACGATCAGGCCAGCGGCAGCCTGACCTATTACGTCGGCCGGGCCCTCTCCCCCGGCACCCATGAGGTGAGGATAGACGCAGAGTCCGGCTCCTCGGACAAGCAGGGAAGCTCCAGCGGTTCGTCCTCGAAGAGATGGACCTTCACGGTGGTGGGCCGGTGAGAAGTAGGAGCGGTTTCGGTGGGGACGAGTTGGCCGGTAACGTGGGCGCTACCGGTGGTGAGCGCGAGATCAAGGCACGCCTCGTCAAGGCGGCCCGGATGTACGCCATGTGCGAGAATGCAGGGGTAGCAGAGCCCATAGACGTGACGGGGCTGGCCGTGGCGGCCTTCGAGGACCTACCGCTCAGGGAAGCTATGGTCTTCGTGCGTACCAACGAGCAGAACGTCAGGGACCTCGCCTGGGCCTTCGCAAACTCCAACTCGGCCGAGGAGTTCGAGCGGCGGCTGGGCGAGATCAAGACGCTCCCCGAACCCGGCGGCCCGCGCCGGTAGGTGGTTGGATCGGGCGCTTCGGGTGGCGACGATCATTCGGCGGCCCCACCAGAGCGGGACAAAGGCTATTATGGGGGCGTGTGGCTGGGATCTCGGCCGTTACGGGTCGAGCATATTTGAGGGGTGAGGTTGAGAAAGATAGCCTTGACCAACGCGAAGGGCGGGGTGGCCAAGACCACCTCCTGCGTCAACCTGGGCGCGGGACTGGCCCTCCTAGGGTTCCGGACCCTTCTGGTGGACTGCGACACCCAGGGGCAGGTGGCCAAGAGCCTAGGGGTGCAGGCCGGGGAGGGGTTGGGCGAGCTCTTGCAGGGCGAGGCCGCGCTCTCCGACGTGCAGATCGAAGCGCGTGAGAACCTGTTCGTAATAACCGGCGGCGGGGCGCTCTCCGGCGCGAAGCGTGTCATCTCCCGCCGCGACATGCGTTCGGAGCTGGTTTTGAGCGAGGCGCTAGAGGGCCTGGACGGCTACGACTTCGTGTTGCTCGACACGGCGCCATCGTGGGACGTGCTCAACGTCAACTGCCTGTTCTACGTCGAGGAGCTCCTGATCCCGGTCTCCATGGAGGCGCTGGCGCTGCAGGGGGTAGGGGACCTAGTCGGCCGCGTGGAGCAGGTGCAGCGCTACAGGCACGACGGGACCTTGCAGAAGAACATAATCCCCACGTTCTACGACGGTCGGGTAAGAAAGAGCGCCGAGATCCTGGAGCAGTTGGAGCGCTACTTCCCGGGGGCCGTGCTGCCCGCCGTGCGCTACAACGTGAAGCTCTCCGAGGCGCCCGGTTTCGGCCAACACATCTTCGAGTACTCCAGGACGAGCAACGGGGCCACCGATTACGCCCGCCTGGCAAAGCGGCTCGCGAAAGGGGCGTGACATCATGAGCGCGGACCACAATAGAAGGGTCCCCGAGGACCTGATGGGAACCATCCTCGGCGGGAGTCAGGGGTTTGCCGAGGAGGAACAGGCCGTTCCTGAGCCCGGCGATGCCATCGTCTCCTGGGATGAGGGCCCCGAGCTGGTGGGCGTGGCCTTCAACCTCTCCAAACAACTCGACGCGGAGCTGGACAGGATCAGGCACGAATTCGCGGAGGACACGCACCCGTCGAAGTCCGAGATCGCCGAGGTCGCGCTACGGATCGCCGTGGAGGACTTCCGGAGCAGAGACCGCGAGAGCGAGTTGGCCGAGAGGATCGAAGAGCGCCACGCGGCCAGGGAAGCCTCCGGCGACACCCCCCACAGTGTCGTGCGCAGCGTGGACCAGAGCGGTCTGATCCTGGAGACCACTTACGACCAGAGCGGTGAGGTTCTCGACGAAGACGTGGTCGGCCGCGTCTCCGATCTGCCCGTGGTGGACGAATATCTGGACGAGCAGGGACGCCTGGTGAGCCAGGTGAAGGACGATCTCGGCAACACCTTCGAGCAGGTACTGGACGACAACCTCAACACGCTGGAAACGCGGTTGGTAGAGGGCCTGTAGATACGGGGATCGGGCGTGAGCGTACGGGACCAGGAACGTCGCCAGAGGGAAGCGGAGCACAGGATAGAGGAACGGATGCGCGTGGCCGACATGCGCGTGCGCGGGGGTATCCTGGCGCGGCAGAATGCGGCCGACCTGCGGGCCGACGAAGTTGTAGAGAGGATAGAGAAGGGGGGCGTTGACCCGCGTCCCCTGCCGGGCCTGAGGGAAGACTCGATGGCTGCGATGGAATCGACGCCGTCGCTGGAGTCCTCGCCGTCGATAGCGTCTATAGAATCCGCGGATCCGGTGAGCGACGTTGCGGGCGAGGCAGAAGCCGATGAGATGCACGAAGATATGCCCCTGGAAGGCGCCATGCCCTACGACCCGGCGAGAGCGGGTGAAGACCTCGCCCAGAGGGTAACCGATGATACGGGTGCTGGGGGAGATCCGCACCAGCACAACGAGCGTAAGGCCAGCGAAATGGCAAGACAGATGACGGAAGACACCGGCTCGGGTGGAGATATGAACCTCCACGCCGAACGCAAGGTGGAACAGTTAGGAGACCAGAATCTCGAGGGGTAAGTTGTTCCCCGATCTTGACGCCCCGAAAAACCGATGAGGCCACCAGGGAGGACCCCGGCAGGTAGCAGCGCTGGTTTGCAGCGCAAACTCGCACAGGAGAGGGTTGTGTGGCTATGAGGATGGGTACACGGTTCTAGGCCTCACGTGGACAAGGAAAGACGAATTAGAACAGGAGAAGCAAGTGAGCGAAGTACAGGACCAGCAACATGACGGCGGGCAGCAGACGCAGGATGCGGCGGGACAGGCC
>JBJMIY010000270.1:0-4023 GCA_045806605.1 Rubrobacteraceae bacterium | reverse complement strand
CTGTTCTGAATGGCGTAGCAGGACCCCCGGAACAGAACGGGGGCGGGGAGAAGATGCGCTTAAGCCCCGCCCCAGGCTGCACAGCATCTGATAGCGTACACTCACCCGAGGAGCGAGCACATCCCCCAAAAGGGTGATCTTTGCTGTTTCTTGGGGGTTTCTAATTGTTGCTAACGGCGCAGAAAGTGCGTCTCCCCGCACGGGAACGTGATAAGAGGGACGAGGCTCGATCTGACGGCGTACTCAGCGCTCGGCGTGGATGGTCGCGACATGACCGAAGCAGATTGCGCGGCCGCGCACATTACGTTTTGATAGGCCTTCGTAAAGAGCTAAATTGAATACCTATTTGGTACCCTATGGCACATTTGGATTACTTTTACTTGCTTTGTTACATAGAAGTCTTCATCATTCCTTACAAGTAGCTGCTGGGTGTTGCCGGGAAAGGAGATGCTATGTCGTTGACGGTGACAAGCGCGGCGTGGCTTCTGAAGGACTGCAGGAGCTGTAGCGCGC
Source organism: Rubrobacteraceae bacterium (assembly GCA_045806605.1). GTDB lineage: Bacteria > Actinomycetota > Rubrobacteria > Rubrobacterales > Rubrobacteraceae > JALYGY01. The sequence goes on along the minus strand of JBJMIY010000270.1, from coordinate 3,510 downwards.
TACCGGTGTTTGGCGCCTGAGTGGACTTATCAGCATGGTAGACCGTAAACGAAGAGGGTGCGCCTCCTCCACGCTACCCCGCATACGGTTTTGGCCTTACGCTCCGGCATGCCGGAGCAATCCAGATGCTATAGTTGAGAGAGGCGCGATATCCGCTTGGTAGGAGTCACAAATACGTTAGGAGAACCACTATGGCCATAGTCATTCTCTTCGCGAGGTTGTTGCTCGCCGCAGTCTTCGTCGTGGCCGGGGTCGCCAAGCTCGCCGACCGCGAGGGCTCTCGCCGGGCGGTCGCCGACTTCGGGGTGCCGGGCGCTCTCGCCGCTCCACTGGGCGTCCTGCTGCCTCTGGCCGAGCTTGCCGTGGCCGCCGCCTTGATCCCCACCTCCACAGCCATCTGGGGCGCCGTAGGTGCTCTGGTACTCCTGCTCCTCTTCGTTGCCGGTATCGGCGCCAACCTGGCGCGCGGCCGCAAGCCCGACTGCCACTGCTTCGGCCAGATCCACTCCTCCCCGGCGGGCTGGTCTACGCTCGCACGCAACGGGGTGCTCGCCGCTATAGCCGCCTTTGTGGTCTGGCAGGGGTTGGAAGGTGAGGTGGGCCCGAGCGTGATCGCCTGGCTCGGCGCTCTCTCGACTACCCAACTGTTGATCGTCGTGGGCGGAACGGTAGTGCTGGCGCTGGTGGCCGTGCAGTGGTTCTTCCTTTTCGGCGTGCTGAGGCAGAACGGGAGGCTCCTGGCGCGGCTCAACGCGCTTGAGAACAGGCTCGCCGCCGCGGGCCTGGCACCGTCGGGGAACGGCGCCCATCAGACGTCCGGGCTGCCAGTTGGCTCTCCGGCCCCTGCTTTCACTCTGGACGGCCTCGACGGCGAAAAGGTTGCCCTCGACGGCTTGCGCGCCCGCGGCAAGCCGGTCATGCTCATGTTCACCGACCCGGACTGCGAGGCCTGTATGGAACTGCTCCCCGACGTCGGACGCTGGCAGCAGCAGTACGACGGGAAGCTCACAATCGCGGTTGTAGGCTTGGGCAGCGTCGAGGAGAACAGCGCCGAGGCCTCCGAGCACGGGCTGGAGAACTTGCTGCTCCAGGAAGACTGGGAGGTGGCCGACGCCTACGAGGTAGACGCTACGCCCGGCGCGGTGGTCGTCAGCCCCGAAGGAATCATCTCGAGCCCCGTGGCCGAGGGTCCCGAGGAGGTAGCAGCTCTCCTCGCGTATGCGGTGGGAGAGCGCGCTCAACTGCCGCTGTTCCAATCCGCCGCAGGTCACGCCGCGCACGATGAAGAGGATGATGAGCCAGAGGGCCCGGAGGTCGGTGAGCCGGCCCCGGAGATCAGACTGCAGGACCTCGAGGGCAGGGACGTCAGCCTCGAAGATTTCAGGGGCGAAGAGGTCCTGGTGCTCTTCTGCAGCCCGGGGTGCGGCTTCTGCCAGGAAATGATGCCCGACATCAAGCAGTGGGAGGCCGCCCCACCCGAGGGTGCTCCCAGATTGCTGGTCGTCTCGGACGAGACCGTCGAAGAGAACAAGGCCATCGGCCTCAGCTCTCCGGTGGTGCTGGACAACACCGACGCGGTGTGGGACGCCTACGATGTCTCAGGCACGCCGTCGGCTGTGCTCGTCGACGCGGATGGGCGCATCGCCTCGAGGATGGCCGTGGGATCGGAGGAAGTGCTCGAGCTGATCAAGTCCGGCCGGACCGCCGCATGACGTGAGATCGGAGAACTATATAGCCTGAGAGTTCGGGTCGTGAAGTCGCTGCGGCCGCCGCGCTCCACGTCCGCTACTATTGGGCCATGAGGCTCACCCCAGAGGTTCTCGAGGCGTGTTACCGGGCCGGCGCATTCCCGATGGACGACGGGTACGGGCGCACTTGTTTCTACCGCTCCGACCCGAGATCCATCCTCGAGCTCGACGCCCTGCACATCTCGAAGTCCCTCGCCCGTGTCCTCCGCAAAGGGACATACGAGCTCCGCGTCGACAACGACTTTGAGGCGGTCATCAGGGCGTGCGCCGACCGCCGCGACACCTGGATCGGCGCCGAGATCATCCGCTCCTTCGTTCGCTTCCACGAGCTCGGGAAGGCCCACAGCGTCGAGGCGTACAGGGGCGGCGAGCTGGCCGGAGGTCTCTACGGCGTTACTTTGGGCGGGGCGTTCATGGGGGAGTCGATGTTCAGCCGCATGCCCGACGCCTCGAAGGTTTGCCTCGTCTACCTCGTCGAGCGTCTCAAGAGCAGGGGCTACGTGCTCCTTGACTGCCAGATCCAGAACGATCATCTGGCCCGTCTCGGGGCCGTCGAGATCCCCGAGCGCGAGTTCCTCAGGCGCCTCGAGCACGCCCTGAGCCTCGATAGATCCTTCGTCTGATCAATCAGGCCGTGGAAGGTAGCGCGAAGCTCATCCTCCGCCTGTGAAACCATGCTCAGACCGGTGCGTGATAAGCTAGCCCTATGGATAACAGGTACATAAGTCTGGAGTGGCGGCCGCAGCTCGAACGGCCTGTATTGATCGCCGCTTTCACGGGTTGGAACGACGCGGCGGAGGCCGCCAGCGTCGCGCAGGCGGCGCTGAGGGACAGTTGGGAGGCCCGGAACTTCGGGGTCTTCGACGCGGAGGAGTTCTTCGACTACCAGGCGGCCAGGCCCCGGGTAAAGCTGGTCGAAGGCGTGACGCGTACCATCGAATGGCCGGAGAACCAGCTCTCCGCGACCGCGCCGAGCCTCGAGTCCGCCGGCGGGCGCGGAGCCGTATTGCTCTCCGGGCCGGAGCCGAGCTTCCGGTGGCGCTCGTTCTGCGCGGCGGTGATAGATCTGGCCAGGGAGATCAACGTTGAGCTCGTCGTCACCATGGGGGCCCTGCTCGCTGACGTGCCCCACTCGCGCCCGGTCTCGGTGGCCGCCAACTCCCAGGATCCGGCCCTGGTCGAGTCTCTGGGGCTCTCCGCCTCGCGCTACGAGGGCCCGACGGGCATCACAGGCGTCCTGCACCGCGCGTGCGCCGAGGCCAGCTTGTCTTCGGTCAGCTTCTGGGCTCCAGTGCCGCATTACCTCCCGGCCATACCCTCGGCCCCGGCCGCTCTCGCTCTGCTGGAGAGCCTCTCTGCTCTTCTCCGGATGGAGGTGGATACCTCCACCCTCGAGCGCGGCGCCGCCGCGTACCAGGAGCAGGTCTCCGCGGCCGTCTCCCAGGACTCCGACCTCACCTCCTACGTGCGGATGCTCGAGGACCGGTACGACTCCGAGGCAGATCAGGGACCAAGGGACCTCCCCACAGGCGACGATCTCGCCCGCGAGCTCGAGAACTTCCTGCGCGAAGAGCGCCGCGACGAAGAGTAGGCATCATGTATCTTGCTGAAGCCTGAAACTCGAAGCCCATCCTCTAATTAAACAGCGCGATTACGAAGACGATCACGCTCAAGAGGCCGAGGAGGCCCTCCACGATTGCGGAGACCACGTAGCCGATCAGGACCCCGCCCGCAGCGCGAGACGCCCTTTGCCCGTCTCCGC
>JBJMIY010000269.1:0-3658 GCA_045806605.1 Rubrobacteraceae bacterium | reverse complement strand
CGCCAAACTAATAGATTCCTACGCCCTCTAAGGAGCACCTAAACAGAATCTAGAGACCATGTTGGACCCGCGTTGGTCCCCGGTAAAAAGAAAAACCGCTTAGGTAAGCCGCGCAACAAGTACTCTGACGGCTGCGGTATACAGTCGGGGGACCTTCGCCTGGAGGAGTAGCGTAGAGGAGGCACGTTGCCGATGATCCTGACCGTCACCCTGAACGCTGCCGTAGCCCGCACGCTGGTCGTCCCCAGCCTGACCCTCGGGCACCGCCACCGCGCGCCCGAGAGCGTCACGCTTGCGGGCGGCAAGGGTATAAACGTCGCCCGCAGTCTGAGGACCCTTGGCGTACCGGTTCTCGCCACGGGTTTCGTCGGCGGGCGCAACGGCGACGCGATCCGCGACGGCTTGTCTGCCGCGGCCATACCCTTCGACCTGGTCGAGATAGAGGGATACTCGCGGACCTCGACGGCCATCATAGACCCGATGGCCGGGACCCAGACGGAGATCAACGAGTACGGACCCGAGGTCAGCCCTTCGGAGTTCAGGGAGTTCACCCGGCGCCTCGATCACCTGATGGAGTACGCGACCGCTATCGTCTTCGCCGGGAGCCTGCCGCCGAATCTGGACGAGAGCTTCTTCGTCGGCCTCGTGCAGCGCTCGCGGGAGCGCGGTCTCTACACGGTCGTCGACTCGACGCCGTCCGTCCTGCGGGCCGTGCTCAAGGGGCGTCCCTCGCTCGTTACCCCGAACCAGCACGAGGCCGAGAGCGTCGTTGGCTTCGATTTTATCGAGGAGGGCGACTTCATTCGCAGCCTCTCCCGCCTGGTGGAGCTCGGCGCTCTGGGGGCGTGCATCACGTCGCCCGAAGGGCACTCGTACCTGATCTCCGACGCCGGCATCGTTTCGGGTCGCGCGCCCAAGGTGGAGACCATCTCGACTATCGGGAGCGGCGACGCCTACCTCGCGGGACTCCTCGCGGGGCTTCTGCACCGGAACCTGGCGCCCGTGGACGCCGTGCGCCTGGCGGCCGGGTGCGCCGCCGCTAACGCCGAGACTCTAGGCGCCGGGCTGTTCGAGGCGCGCCGGGCCGAGGAGCTAGCCGAGTCCGTGCAGATAGATCTCCTGTCCCGCAGCTTCGAGGAGAGCCGGGCGTAGAGGCAGTTTTCGCGTAAAGGCAATTCGCGAGCTGCCCGCCCTCACGTACGGCTGAACCTGAGGCCTTGCGTGCTAGAATAGCCGGGTCAAAAGCCGGTTGACCAGAGCGACGGAGGTTGTGCATTTATGGCGGTTGCCGAAGTAACTGACGCGACGTTCGAGAGCGACGTTCTCAAGTCGGAGAAGCCGGTAATAGTGGACTTCTGGGCGCCGTGGTGCGTGCCGTGCCGGCGCGTCTCCCCAATACTCGAGGAGATGTCCGAGGAGCGCGACGACGTGCGGTTCTACAAGCTCAACGTGGACGACAACCCCTCGACCGCGATGAACTACAGCATCTCCAGCATCCCTACTATCGCTCGCTTCGAGGACGGCCAGGTCACCCAGCAGGCCATCGGCGCTCTGCCCAGGAACCAGCTCTCCGCACAGCTCGGCCTGTAATTGCAGCAAGTAACGCCCAAGGTTACAATCTCGGGCGCGTGACCCCGGCGGCCGGATGAGTCTAACGGGATCGCGCCGTTAACCGTGTGTAAGTCCGAAGATCCAAGGAGGTACTCGGGATGAAGTTCAAGCCACTAGGCGACAGGGCGCTGGTCAGGCTCGTGGAGCGTGAGGAGACTACACCCTCCGGCATAGTCCTGCCCGACACGGCCAAGGAGAAGCCGCAGACCGCTGAGGTCGTGGCCATAGGTGATGGCGACGAGGTCAAGGTCAGCGAGGGAGACGTAATAGTCTTCGCCAAGTACTCGGGGACAGAGATCATGCTCGAAGGCGATGACTACCTGGTACTCGACGCCGACGACATCCTGGGGGTCGTCGAGGAGTAGGAACCGTACCGTAGGATTCCACGGAGCGCCGGGTGCCTTTAGACGACGCCCGGCGCTCCTCCTTTAGCGGATGACCATCCAACGAGGCGGCTCGTCGTAGAGAACCAGGGGAGGCCGGTCTAGGGACGTGCGCACGCTGCGTAGGGGAGACAGGGGACGGGAGGTCGTGGACCTTCAGACTCGCCTGCAGGCTCTGGGTCACGACCTCGGCGGCCGGGGCATAGACGGGGTCTTCAGGGCCGGCACCGAGCTCGCCGTGAAGGCCTTCCAGCAGTCTCTGGGCCTGCTGGCGGACGGGCTGGTCGGACCCGTAACCTGGCGCGAGATCGTGGAGTCTGGCTACAGACCAGGGGGGCGACTGCTATACCTCCGCCAGCCGCCGTTCAGGGGAGCTGACGTGGTGGCACTGCAGAGGATGCTCAACGACCTGGGGTTCGACCCCGGCGCCGTGAACGGCCTCTTCGATGCCCGCACCGCACGGGCCGTGCGAGACTTTCAGAAGAACGCCGGCCTGACCGACGACGGGGTCGTAGACGCGGGCGTGTTCAAGGTGCTCGACACCTACGCCGCCCAGACTCTAGGCACCCACCCGTTCCCTGACAAGAGCGGGGGCTACTTCCCGGAGGACCTCTTCTCCGGGGCCATCGTGGTTGACGCCGCACACGGCGGCCGGGACACTGGATACGTCACCGCGAAGGGCTTCTCCGAAGCGAACCTCAACCTCGCCGTGGCGCAGGAGCTTGCCCAGATCCTACCCGCCCGCGAGGTCCTGCTGACCCGCAGCGACGATGAGGAAGTCTCGGCCTTCGACAGGGCCTTCCTGGCGAACTCGTCGGGGGCGAAGATGGTCATCTCGATCCACCACGCCGCCCACCGATCACCCGCCGCCTGCGGGAGCGTCTCCTACTACTTCGAGCGGCTCGGCTACCACTCGCACCGGGGCAGGATGGCGGCGATCTACCTCCAGCGCGGCATCAGCCGCACCCTGGGCACCTGCGACATCGGGGAGTTCGGGCGCTCCTACGAGATACTGCGCGAGACGAACATCCCCGCCGTCATGCTCGAGCCCCTGCACCTCACCAGCCCCAGGGACTTCAAGCTCGCCTCCGACCCCTACTACCCTGTCACCGTAGCCGAGGCTATCGCCGGCGCCCTCGAGCTGTACGCGGGCCGCGATACGGCTTTCATCGCCGTGTAGGCATCAGGTAAGGGCGTGGCGCTTCCCGCATCCGCGTTTGTAAGCCAACTGGAGCTGACGCCAGGTACTGATCGGTAATGCAGCGGCCAACGAGTATGCGACTCTTCAGACAAACGTGAAACCTGTAGCCCGAAACCTAGCTGATATAATCAGCGACACAGTCGGGACGTAGCGCAGCCTGGTAGCGCGCCTCGTTCGGGACGAGGAGGTCGGAGGTTCAAATCCTCTCGTCCCGACTTCTCTAGCATTTCAGCACGGCGCCTGGCTTCGCCAGACGCCTTCTCAGCACGCTTCGGGCCTTTAGAAGGCCCTCGCTTCTCAGCATTTCAGCTTCTCTCCGCCGTTGGGCACTTTCCCGGCCACGCTTGGAGAGACGCTTTTGGGCATATCCTTGGACTGGCGCAGGGAAGCACCATGTCGCGTCCTCCTTGCTTTCAAGCTGAGAAGCCGCCTGGCGAAGCCCAAGGCGGCGTGCTGAGAAGGC
>JBJMIY010000268.1:0-7301 GCA_045806605.1 Rubrobacteraceae bacterium | reverse complement strand
CCCCCGAGAAGGGGGCCGTCTGCTCCGGCGGCATCGGGCAGCCCGTCTAAAGCGTTTCGATTTCAGCACGCCTGCTTCACAGGCTTTCAGCACGCTACGCCCTTTTAGGGCTTCGCTTGTCAGCGTTTCAGCTTTTAGTTCTATTAGGAGGCGCCGGCTCTCCCGAGTTCTTGGCGGGATCGCGTATTTCGAGGATTGGTGTAGGGTTTAATGACGGCCTACCTCAATCCGGCGGGAGGACCATTCTCTGCAGGAGGCGTTCCAGCTCCGCTTCGGGGTCGTCGGTCAGGCCCGTATGTACCTCCGAAGGCTGTACAACGGTGCTGCGCGGCGCGACTAGCCACCCGAAGCGTTCCCTGATCGGCAGACGGCCTACGGCTCCGGCCTCAGGGCCGCCGGCGCAGACCGAGCGGAAAGCCTCCAGATGGGCTCGCACCGCCTCCAGGTCAGCGCCGAGGTCCAGCGCCATGAGACGAACGGGGTCCAGGTTCACCCGCGCGCCAAGGAAACCATCCGCCTGGCAATAGAGGACCACGCCCGCGTTGATGCATTCCCCGCGCTCGACGCGCGGGATCACCTTCAAGACAGCGTACTCAAACGGCTTGCCCACGAACCACCTCCAGATCACGGACCCACTCGCGCGGCTCATCCAGGCGGCGCGACAGGAACTCGACGTAAGCGTCACGCAGCGCGGCGGTGTCCGCGAAACCGGGCTCGTCTTTCAACCACTCCTCCGGCACCAGGTCGACTATTTCGTGCAAGACCTCGTCCGTGAGCGCGGGGGTCATCGCGGCGTCGGCTTCGGCTATGGCTTCCGCGAAGGGCAACAGAACGTGGTCGCGGGCGGCCGCGAACGGGCGCTTGCTCGCCGCCTCCCAGCCCGTCCAGGCGTGGTGGAAGTACAGCGAGGCCCCGTGGTCTATAAGCCACAACCGGTTGTGCCAGGTGAGGAGGTTCGGGTTGCGCGGAGTGCGGTCCACGTTCGTCACGAGGGCGTCGAACCACACGATGCGGGAGGCGAGGTCGGCTCCGGGAGGCTCCACCAGAGGGTCGAAGCCGAGGGAGCCGGGAAGGTAGTCGAGGGCCAGGTTAAGGCCGGCGCTCGCCCGGATCAGGTCCTGTATCTCCGGGTCCGGCTCGGCGCGGGCGAGCTTCGGGTCGAGGTTGGCGAGCACGATCTCGGGGACGAGCAGGCCAAGTGAGCGGGCGATCCCACCCGCCACTATCTCCGCTATGAGTGCTTTGCGCCCCTGCCCCGCGCCCCGGAACTTGAGGACGTAGGTACCGAGGTCGTCGGCCTCGACAACCGCAGGCAGCGAGCCGCCCTCCCGCAGCGGGGTCACGTAGCGCGTGGCTTCGACCGTCCGGAGCAAGGGTCTCAGTCGCGCCTGACAACGCCCTGGCGCCAGGCGTAGACGGCGGCCTGCGTCCGGTCGGCGAGGTGCAGCTTGCCGAGGATGTTCGACACGTGGCTCTTGACCGTCTTCTCGCTCACGTAGAGGCGGCCGGCTATCTCCGCGTTGGAGAGCCCGTCGGCGATTAGCTTCAGCACCTCGAGTTCCCTGTCGGAGAGCTCGCGGAAGACGTTCGGCTCGTCGCGCCTGGCCCCGTGCAGCTCCCTCACCACCCTCGCGGCGACGCGCGGGTGCAGGACGGCTTCTCCGGCAGCGGCTTTGCGGACGGCGTCGGCGAGCTCCTCGGGACCTACCTCCTTCAACACGTAAGACAGAGCGCCGGCGCGGATGGCGGGGAAGACGTGCTCGTCGTCGTGGTAGGAGGTCAGCATGACGACGCTGGTGCGTGGGGAACGGGCGGTCAGGAGGCGGGTGGCTTCGACGCCGTCCATGCCCGGCATGATCAGGTCCATCAGCGCCACGTCTGGAGCGTGCTCGGCCGCGAGCCTGACGGCCTCCTCCCCGCTCCCCGCCTCCGCTACCACCGTGATGTCAGGCCGCGTCTCCAGGAACGCCCTCACCCCCCGTCTAACCAGCTCGTGGTCGTCCACCAGCAGGACGGTTATCGGGTCGCTCATAGCCTCTCTCTCCCTGACGCGTCCAGCGGGCAGACGCAAGTGATCCTGGTCCCTTTGCCAGGCGCGCTCTCGACCTCGACGCGCCCGCCGAGCCTCATGAGCCGTTCGCGCATGCTCTGAAGGCCGAAGCCCTCGCCCGGGTCCTGCGCAGGGTCGAAGCCGCGCCCATCGTCGGCGACGCGGAGGGTCAGGGTGCCGGAGGTGTAGATCAGGTCAACCTCCGCCCTGTTCGCTCCGCTGTGCCTGGCGACGTTCGCAAGGGCTTCCTGCGCGACGCGGAAGAGCGCCTGCTCTACCTGCAGCGACGCCTCTCGTTCGCCCCTGACGTGGACCTCGGCCGGGATCTCGGCCCTCTGCGACCAGCCCTTGACGTAGTCGCGCAGGGCGCCTGCGAGCCCCTTGCCCTCCAGCGCAGCAGGGCGCATCTCCTGGATCAGGACGTTCAACTCCTTCTGCGCCTGACGCACCAACTCGTCGGCCTGCGCCAGGTGCGCCTCGGCGGCTTCGGTGTCGTCCTCGATCATGGCCCGGGCTGCGGCGACCTGGAGGGAGGTAGCGAACACCTGCTGCTTGACGGAGTCGTGGAGGTCGCGGGCGAAGCGGTTGCGGGCCTCCAGGGTAGCGAGCTCCCCCCTGGCCTGTATCAGGTGCTCGAGCTGCGCCGCCATGGCGTTGAGCTCGCGGGAGAGCTGGCCGATCTCGTCCTTCGACCTGTCCTTGATCACCACGGAGAAGTCACCCCGGCTCCAGGCCTGCGCCGCGCGGGCCAGCCGCCCGAGACGCCGGGTCAACCCCCACGCGGTCAGGAAGCCGAAGATCATGCCGAGAATCGCCGCGGGAACCGCGAGCGCCAGCGCGCCAACGGCCGTCACGGCGAACAGGGGACCGGTCAGGTTGGGCAGCCGGACAACGACCAGGATCGCGCCCAGAGTCTGCCCGCCGTCACCCTCGACCGGAGCCGCCACGAGCATCTCTCCACGTTCTGGCGAGTACGCGCCGAGGCTCCACGGGTCCTCCTCACCTCTGAGCGCGGCCGCCATTAGCGGGGCGAGGCCGGGGAAACGCTCCGCATCGAGACGCTCCTCCGCCGGCGACCGCTCCGCCCGGCGGCTGGAGGCGAGCAACCGCCGGTCTTCGTCGACGACGAAAACGTAGCCGTCCTCGGGCGCCAGACTGAAGTCCAGTCCACCCCCGTCTCGCTCGGGCACCATCTCGACGTTAGTCTCTCCGGTCAGAGAGCCGACCTGCTTGCGCAGAGCACCCGCGTCCGGCGGTGTCTGTTCGAGCGCGGGCTCCAGGCGCGGCGCGACCTCGTCCCCGACGTAGCGCGCGGCGAGGCTCGGGATGACGGGTGAGATCGCGAACGCGACCAGAGCAGAGATCAGGATCAACTCGGCGACCAGCAACGCCAGCACGGTTACCAGCGTGTAGCTGAGCGCCAGCTTCCACCGCAGCCTCCGCAGCGCGAAGATCCCACCGTTCACGTGTCGCCTCGCCTTCTCACTACGGAAGGAGTTTAGTCCGCGGCCAGACGGAGTGCATCGGACCGGGGACGGAAAGCCCCTCGACCCCAGGAACGAGAAGACCGGCTACAGGGTGGAAAGTAACTACCCGCGGTCGCGCTCGAGCAGGAGGAGCATTATGAGGCTGACGAGTAGGAGGTCTTCCTCCACTTCGGATAAGTCGCCCAGCCTGTCGAGCCGGAACCTGCTCTCGAAGACCGAGCGCGCCTTCCGCATCCGCAGGACTGTCTCGCCGTCCAGATCCACGAGGTAGGCGGGGTTGAAGAGTAGCACCACTGCATCCTACGCAGCCGCTCCCCGAGCTTCTCGCGCGCCGGGAGGCACCGGCTGTGGCCGGTGCCTCCGCTTCTGCCAATCTCTAGCGAGCCTGGATCAAGTCCGCGACGATGGGATAGCGGTAGTCGTCGCCCTTGCTCACCCTGTAGGCGGCGTACGCCATGTGCACGAAGGGCACGACTGTGGCGATAGCCATCACAGGGATGAGGAGGAAGCCGATCAGGATCAGGGTCAGTAGCCCCGTGAGCGCCCAGCCGGCGCCGAGCAATACGATCCACGCCACCTGGTACGCAGCCGACTGCAGCGCGTGGAACGCCACCTGCGGCGAGCGGTCCTTGTAGACCAGCCAGATGATACCCGCCGCCACCGGACCAAGGAACCCGGTAAACAGGTTCAGGAACACGCTCAGGTGCGCGAGGGCCGACCACGTCCGCTCTTCCTGCGTGCCCATGGCGACCGCGCCACGCTCCTCGAAGCGATCTCCCGCGAGTTCTTCGGCATGCTCCGCGGTCTGTGCCGCGTCACGCTCCTCGGCTACTTCGTCGGCTGTCCCGTGGTTCTTCGCCTCCACGATTTACTCCTCTCTGTCGTTGACATCCTACGGCATAAAGTTACGCCCGAACTGGCAACCCGGCATCGGACCGGAGACCGAATGTTGATGGTCCTCAGGGACCAGATGCTTGCGTGTGCTACGATCCTGCCGTGGAGCACACGCCGCATCACGGAGAGAACGCCGGAGTGAGCCGCAAAACCGATTTGCTGGTCGCCCTGGTACTCGCGCTGGCGGTTTTCGTCCTCGATCAGGGCTTGAAGGCCATCGTGCAGGGCGCGATGAGCCCGGGGGAGAGCATCCCCGTGATACCTGGCTTCCTGAGCATCACCTACATCAGGAACGCCGGCGGCGCGTTCGGCATCCTCGGAGGAAGCCAGGTGCTGCTACTGATCGGTAGCGCCGTGGCGGTCGGGGTCGTCCTGTGGATGCTCATCGCCGGGCAGCGCTCCAGGCTGGCGACTCTGGCGTGCGGCCTGATCCTGGGCGGCGCGGCCGGTAACCTCCTGGACCGACTGACCACGGGCGAGGTAACCGACTACGTCCACTTCTCCTTCTGGTACGTCTTCAACGCCGCCGACGCCGCCATAACCATCGGCGTGGCAACCCTGCTCCTCTCCACCTTCAGGATGCAAGAGAAGTAGGTGCGGCTCGCTGGGTACGGGCCCGGCGCCATGAGACGGTCGAGAGCATCGACGTCGAGCCGCAGGTGGGCGAGGAGCCACTCACGTTCAGCTCGCAGGACTCGCTCGACCGCGGAAAAACCGGCGTCCAACGACCCACAAGGCTAACCTCTCGGCACCTCGGGATTAGGGTGGGTGCCGGCGTCACTGTTCTCCGCCTCCTGGGGCTCGTGCTTGCCCGCCGCGGAAGGAGCCGCTTCCTGGCGGAGCTGGCGCAGGATGCCGCCGGCGAGCAGGATGTCCCGCTCGCGCGGCGAGTATTCGGCGAGTAGCGTGACCTCGGTGCCGTCCTGCATGCGAGCCGGGATCTCCTCTTCTCCATTCTCCAGCCGCTTCCTGAGGTCAGGCAGCTCCCACTTCTGACCCTGCTCGAATTTGTCGTAGTCGGCTTCGTCTTTGAAACGAAGCGGCAATATGCCCTGGGAGATCAGGTTCCGGCGGTGGATGCGGGCGAAGCTCTTGGCGATCACGGCACGGACGCCGAGGTGCAGCGGCGCGAGGGCGGCGTGCTCGCGGCTAGAACCCTGCCCGTAGTTGTGCCCGCCGACGATGAAGCCAGACCCCATCTCTTTAGCCTTCTTGTGGTACTCGGGGTCGAAGCGGCGGAAAGTGAACCTGGCGATCTCCGGTACGTTCGACCGGAACGACATGACCTCCACCCCGTCAGGAGCGAGGTCACCGGTCGAGATGTCGTCATCCACCACTATGGTGACCGTAGCCTCGAGTGAGTCCGGAAGCTCGGGGGCCTCGGGCGGAGGCTTGATGTTCGGGCCGCGCGGGATCTCGATGCCAGAAGCCTCATCCTCCGGCGCGGGCTCGAGGATCTGCCGGTCATCTACCGCCGGGTTCGCCGGGGCCTCGGGCAGCTCGGGGTACTCTCCGAGCTCGCGTGGGTCGGTGATGACGCCGCGCAGAGCCGTCGCCGCCGCCGTCGTCGGGCTCGTGAGGTAGACCCGGTCCGTCGGTGTCCCGGAACGCCCCGGGAAGTTCCTGTTGAAAGTCCTCACGCTCACGGCCTCCGAGGGCGGCGCCTGGCCCATCCCGACGCACGGACCGCACGCCGGCTCGAGCATCCGCGCCCCGGCCCGCACGAGGTCGGAGTACACGCCGGCCTGGGCGATGGAGTCCAGGATCTGGCGGCTCCCCGGCGTCACGGTCATGACAAGCCCCGGATACACCGTCTCGTCGCGCAAGACCGCAGCCGCGACCGCGAGATCCTGGAAGCCGGAGTTGACAGAGCTCCCGATGCAGACCTGCGCCGCCTTCGTGCCCGCGACCTCGCTCACCGGCACCACGTTTCCAGGCGAGTGCGGCTTGGCGATGAGCGGCTCCAGCTTGTCCAGCTCGATGTGCTCGTGCTCGTCGTATTCTGCGCCCTCATCGGCGGAGAGCTCGACGAAGTCGTCGGGTCGCTGCTGCATCTCGAGCCACTCGCGGGTACGCTCGTCGGAGGGGAAGATCCCTGCTGTCGCGCCGAGCTCGGCGATCATGTTGCAGATCGTAGTACGTCCCGTCACGTCTATGTTGGCGACTCCCGGCCCGTAGAACTCGAAGACGCGTCCGAGGCCGCCACGCACCCCGCGACGCCGCAGGAGCTCCAGGATCACGTCCTTCGGCGTCACCCAGTCCTGTAGCTCCCCTGTTAGCTCGACGCCAACGACCTTGGGGGCTGGAGTCTCGAAGGGCTGGCCGGCCATGACGAGCGCCACGTCGAGCCCGCCGGCCCCGATGGCGATGGAGCTTAGAGCCCCCGACGAGGTGGTGTGGGAGTCGGCTCCGATCAGGGTCGCCCCCGGCCTGGCGAAGCGCTCGACGTGCAGGTAGTGGCAGATGCCGTTGCCCGGCCGCGAGTAGTACATGCCGTACTTCGCTGCGAACGCCTGCAAGAAGCGGTGGTCGTCGGGGTTCTTGTGGTCGAGCTGGATGATGTTGTGGTCAACGTACTGGACGGCGAAGTCTACCCGTACCCTCTCCACCCCCATCCGCTCGAACTGCAGGCAGGCCATCGTGCCTGTCGCGTCCTGCAACAGCGTCTGGTCTATCCTGAGCCCTACCTCCTCGCCAGGCTCCAGCGAACCACTCACCATGTGGTCCTTGAGGATCCTGGTGACCAGATTCTCCGCCATAGCGCACCTCCGCGGAAGTCAAGTACTATTGCATTCTACACAGCGGGTAGTGGCGGTTCGTGAACCGCCACAACCCGCACACCAATAGCAGGTAGACCACCCGGTACCTCT
>JBJMIY010000267.1:0-2877 GCA_045806605.1 Rubrobacteraceae bacterium | reverse complement strand
ACTTATGGGAGAACTCAGTGGGAGGACCGGCGCTGAGGGTGCACCCCCTCCCACCCTCGGCGCTCCCCCCTGGACGGGCTGCCGGTTGCGAGGGGAAACATCCACAAAAGCGCTTCAGTCCGGTATACCTGCGACAGTCTTCTCTATCTCTTCCTCGGAGTGCTCCAGGTCAACCAGGTTCCCTGCAAGGTACTGCTCGTAGGCTGCGAGGTCGAAGTGGCCGTGGCCGCAGAGGTTGAAGAGGATGACCTTCTCCTCGCCTGACTCCCTCGCCTCGAGCGCCAGGTCCATCGTCGCCCTTATAGCATGGGCGACCTCGGGGGCGGGGACGATCCCCTCGGCCCTGGCGAAGGCTACCCCGGCCTCGAAGGTCGCGTTCTGGGCGTAGGCGCGGGCCTCGACGAGCCCCTCGTGCACGAGCGCCGAGACTATGGGCGAGTCGCCGTGGTACCTGAGGCCCCCGGCGTGGATGCCGGCCGGCACGAACGAGTGCCCTAGCGTGTACATCTTCATCAGCGGCGTCGTCCCTGCGGTGTCCCCGAAGTCGTAGGTGTAGCGCCCCTTCGTGAGGGTCGGGCACGAGGCCGGCTCGACGGCGATGATGCGCGTGTCCCTGCCTCCAGTCAGGTTCTCCCCGATAAACGGGAAGGAGATCCCGGCGAAGTTCGACCCGCCGCCGACGCAGCCGACTACTACGTCGGGATACTCGCCGGCCAGCTCCATCTGAGACAGCGCCTCCTGCCCGATCACCGTCTGGTGAAGGAGGACGTGGTTGAGCACGCTCCCTAAGGAGTACTTCGCATCGTCGTTCTTCACCGCGTCCTCGACGGCCTCGGAGATCGCGATGCCAAGAGAACCCGGCGAGTCGGGATCTTCCTCGAGTATGTTGCGCCCGGCCTGCGTCAGGTCGGTCGGGCTCGCGTGGACCTCGGCGCCGTAAGTCTGCATCATGACGCGCCTGTAAGGTTTCTGGTCGTAGCTGACGCGCACCATGTAAACCGTACACTCGAGGCCCATGATCCCGCAGGCGAAAGCGAGCGAGGAGCCCCACTGGCCCGCGCCGGTCTCGGTGGTGAGGCGCCTGACGCCCTCCTCGCGGTTGTAGTAGGCCTGCGGGACGGCGGTGTTCGGCTTGTGGCTGCCGGTTGGGGAGACGCCCTCGTACTTGTAGTAGATGTGGGCCGGGGTGTCGAGGAGCCTCTCCAGGCGCCTGGCGCGGAAGAGGGGTGTCGGGCGCCAGAGCGAGTAGATCTCTCGCACCTCCTCGGGGATGGGGACGCGCTGCTCGCCTGTCACCTCCTGCCTGATGATCTCCTCGGGAAAGAGCGGCGCGAACGCCTCGGGCCCGACCGGCTCCCTGGTCCCGGGATGGAGCGGCGGCTCGAGCGCGAACGGCAGGTCCGGGACGAGGTTATACCAGCTCTCCGGCAGCGCCTTCTCGTCGAGCAGAAACTTCGTAGTCTCCATGTCCAAAACCTCCGGCTCTCAGCCTGTCACCTATTAGCTTACAGAATCCGGAGCTCGGACGCGTCGCGGGCCGGTTGCGAAATAGAGGTGCCCTGTCCCGGGGCAACTCCACATAAGGGTTCACTGGCGATTTTAGGCCAGTGGGACTCCGAGGCTGGCGAAGGCCGCTGCTTCCAGCTTGCCCATGCCGTAACGCTCGGCAGCCTCGGCGAGCTCGCCGGGGATCTTCGGCGCCATGGACTTCGGGGGCGCGGCGACGGCCATCCGGCGCTGGCGCGCGGCGTTGCTCCCCGGGAGCGGGCCCCAGATCGCGAACGTGAGGCCATCTCCCTGCATGTTGACGAAGAAGGTACTGCCGTCAGGGGAGAAGGTAGGCCCGGCAAACTCGGAGTCGCTCCTGACGTTACGGGCAAACGGGTACAGTTGTCCGTCGGGCGTGATGCCCATGACGCGATTCACGTTGTCTCCGGCCACAGCCTCGTCCTCGGCGAACCACAGGTCCCCCCAGGGCGTCACGATGATGTTGTCCGGGCTCTCCATGTTGCCTGGCTCGGTGCCCTCGTAGAAGAGCTCGAGGACGTCTCCGGTATTGCCGGAGTCACCAATGGGGAGGAGACGGAAGATCTGGCCCAGCCGCTTCTCGCCTCCTATAGTGTCGTCGAACCAGAACGCTCCGCCGGAGAAGTGCGCGCCCTCCAGGCGGCCGAACCGCGCGGCGCCAACGTCCTCTGCGCTCTCGTGCGGCTCCTCCGCGTTTACGTCCTTCCAGACCACACCAAACTTCTGTCCCGGGTTGGCGAGGTCTGCGTTGTAGTTGAGCTCATCTAGCGTCAGGACCTGGAGCTTACCGCCTTTCTGAAGATCGCCCGGCTTCCTGGCTCTAACCCTCGGAATGTAACGGTAGAGGAAGCTCACGCGGCTTCCGGGAGGCGCGTCGTCCGCGACTACCTCGGCGGTCGGATTCGAGGGAATGTCGCCACGGAAGTCGTCCTCGGTGAGGTAGGCGATGCCTGTTGCGGGGTCTATGTCCACAGCCTCGTGCGAGAAGAAGCCCATCTCCCTGATCGGCTTCTTGGACAGCCCGTTCTCGGGGTCTCTCGGGTTGACCTCGAAGACGTAGCCGTGGTTCGTGGTGCGGTCCTCTTCACAGGTAAGCCAGGTACCCCACGGCGTCGCGCCTCCAGCGCAGTTGTTGCGCGTCCCCGATGAGGTGACGAAGTCCCTTATCTCCGTGCGGTCATCCAGGTTAACGAGGATACCCGTCGTCCCACCGGTCTGCGATGGATCGTAGGGGTTAGTGCCGATGAGCGGGGCACCGTCGCTCGGGTTCAGCTCGTGGTTTCGCACCAGGAAGGCGGTATTGCTGCTTGGACCGGGGAAAGCGGCCATCCCATCGGGGTCTCCGGGAAC
>JBJMIY010000266.1:0-3079 GCA_045806605.1 Rubrobacteraceae bacterium | reverse complement strand
AGGGCCGCAGGCACGAGCGTGCTGACAAGTCCCCTGGAACAGGGGACGTGCTGACAAGCTGCCTGAAAGGCAGTGTGCTGACAAGCGGAGGCCTAAAAGGCCGGAGCGTGCTGAGATACTTACGAAGCTTCCTGTCCTTCTGCCTGGGTCAGGTAATAAAGGGTGTGCATTAGCTGGGCGGTCGGGTCTATACGGTGGACGTCGACGTGGGACGGGACGTGGAGGAGGACATCGGTGTAGTTGAGGATGACGCGGATGTTGGCGTCTACCATCAGGTCGGAGACGTCCTGGGCTGAGGAGGCGGGGGTGGCGATGATACCGATGATCTCCTCGGCCTCGGCTACGCTCTTCTCGAGCTCGTCTATGTGCTTGACGACGACGTTGCCGACGGTGCGTCCGATCTTCTCCGGGTCGTTGTCGAAGACGTCGTGAATGACGAAGCCCCTCTTGGGCAAAATAGTGCTCGCCGCGATGGCGCTCCCGAGGTTGCCCGCGCCAACCAGCGCGATGTTGTAGGTCTGCCTCAACCCCAGGATGTTCCTCACAGCCTCGACGAGATCGTAGGCCTGGTAGCCCACCCCGCGGGTGCCGGAGAACCCGATCGCGTTCAGGTCCCTCCGAACCTGAACCGGATTTATGCCGGTGAAATCCCCAAGCTCCTTGCTCGAGACCGCATCGCGGCCTTCCTCGATAAGCTGCTGGGTCGTCCGAAGATACTTCGTCAGCCTGTTCGTCAGGCCGGGCTGTAGCGTGGCTCGCACCTTTCGCCGCTCCTTGTCGCTAGTTCAGTCAGTGGTGAGAGCATTGTAACAAAATGGTCCGCACTTGCAATAAAGATGCTCTTAACCGCCCACAAATCAGTTAGCAAGCCAAATTACAGCGGCCGCGATGGTGCTGGATCTTCGAGCACGCTCTTTCCCCGCGGCGCGCCATGTTGTAGCATGTCGCGCGTGGACGTGGGCTACACAGGGCTTATTCCAGGAGCCTTCTCGGGGCGGCTTCCTCGACCGTCCCTGCCCCGACCGTCCTTGTAGAGGGCGCCCTCGGGGCATCCGCACACCTCACTGATCGTGGAGAGCTCTCTGTCCACAGACATTATCGGGGGATATCTTGCTGGCTTTCACAAATGCAGAAGGAATGGCCGAACGGAACGAGGCCGCGGGTGGTGGCGGGCTGTGGATGCTACCCGGCTCGGAAGGACTCTCCGGCGTTCGCATGCGGCCCATGGGCGACGTGGACCTCGAGCGCGTCCGGGAACTCCGGTCGGAGGTGCGCTGGGCCGCCGATCCGCGGGCGTTCGATCTCTTGCGCGGGATGGGCGAGGCCCGGTGGGCTGTGGCGGACGCTTCGGACGGCTCCCTGGCCGGGATGGTCGGCGCGGTGCCGCTCGGGAGGATCGGGGTCCTGTGCCACCTCGCCGTCCGGGACGACCACCGCAACATGGGCCTCGGCGTACGTCTCTCCGCCTGGGCCGTCGCATACCTCCGGTCGCAGGGAGCGGAGGTAATACGACTCTACTCGACCCGGCAGGCCGAGGGGCTGTACCGCTCCCTGGGCTTCAGGCCGCGCGCGCCGCGCACCGTGTATCGCCTCGATAAGGCGACGCGCGCCGGTGGGGGAGAGGAAGTAGACGGGCACAGGGTTGGGACGCTCTCGTTCGGCGATCTGCCGGAGCTCTATGGCCTGGATCACTGGTCCTACGGGGCAGACAGGTCGGCACTGATCTTCGCGACCCTGAGGCTGCATCCGGGTGGGGGTCTCATAGCCCGCGACTCTTCGGGAAGGATCAAAGGCTACCTGCTCCGAAGCTATTCGGGGCGCGTGGACCGCATCGGACCCTTCGTCGCCTCGACCCCGGACGTGGCCCGGCTCCTCCTGGCCGCCGCTCTGCGCGCGGGCGGTGGATCGCCGGTGGAGGTCACCGTACCCGGCGTCGTGGAGAGTCCCGCGCACGAGCTGTTTCGCGAGTTCGGCTTCAGGGGACGCAGTGATCGCCTGCAGATGGAGCTCGGCGAGGAGGGCGGGGTTCTTCGCATGGAGCATTACGGCACCACGCCGTATCTGGCTACTTAGCATTTCAGCACGCTGGCTTCGCCAGCTTGTCAGCACGCTCGGGCCCAGGGGCCCTCGCTTCTCAGCATTTCAGCTTCTCTTTGCGCTGAGAGAAGCTGAGAAGCCGCCTGGCGAAGCCAGGGCGGCGTGCTGAGAAGCGGAAGCCGAAGGCTGGAGCGTGCTGACAAGCCTCCGACCGTAGGGAGGAGGCGTGCTAATCAGCGAGAACCCTGGCGAGGAGTTGTGGCTCGACGTTACCACCGCTCACGACGGCGACGTTCAGGCGTGTGGCGGGGAGCTCGTCGCGGTGGAAGAGGTAGCCGGCGAAGGTGACGGCCCCGCTCGGCTCGGCTACGAGCCGCGCCCGTAGCGCCATTCGGCGCATCGCCTCCACTATCTCGTCCTCGCTCACGGTGATGATGTCGTCGACGAAGGCGCGGACGTGCTCGAAGGGGGCGTGACCGAGCTTGCGCACGCGCAGCCCGTCAGCGATCGTGCGCCCGACCTGCTCTGCAGGGAGCTCGACGAGCTTCCCGCTCCTCAGGCTCGCCCGGGCGTCAGCAGCGAGTTCCGGCTCGACCCCGAACACGCGCGCTTCAGGACGGCTCTGCTTGATCGCCGCCGCGACCCCGCTTATAAGACCACCACCGCTGACCGGTACCAGCACAGTCTCCACGTCGGGCAAGTCTTCGAGGATCTCCAGTCCCACCGTGCCCTGGCCGGCGATCAGGGTCTCGTCGTCGTAGGGTGGCACGAGGACGTAGCCGTGCTCGGCGGCCAGCTCCTCGGCTCTCCGCACCCGCTCGGCGCTGTCGTCGCCGACGAACAGGATCTCGGCTCCGAAGGCAGCCGTGGCGTCGGTCTTGACGCGCGGCGCGCCCCGCGGCATGACGATTACGGCCCGCACGCCGAGAGCGCGTGCCGCGTCGGCCACGGCCTGGGCGTGGTTGCCGCTCGAATGGGCCACGACCCCGCGCCGGCGCTCTTCGGGGGAGAGGGAGGAAATCTTGTTGTAGGCGCCACGCAG
>JBJMIY010000265.1:0-2969 GCA_045806605.1 Rubrobacteraceae bacterium | reverse complement strand
CGCACAGGACAGTGCGCGCGGGCCCCGCTGCACGGCTGCCCGGGATCACCTGCTTGAGGTCCACGTCCACGATGCCCTCGCCGCCGGCGGCCTCGCAGACCGTCGCGGTCCCGAAACCGACGAGGAGTCGGGAGGCGTCCGCCGGCCGCTCCTCTGGGCTCACAATGACCTCACCACCTGCGGAATCGCACGCTGGAACGCCTCGGCGTAGCGGACCCCGCCGTCCCCCGTGGCGTATCTCGCGTGGAAGGCGCGGTGCTCTGCCCTCTCGGCGTAGTGCTTGTGCATGTACTTCTGGGCTTCCATCGCCTCCATCGCCTTGAGCTTGCGCTCGAAGACACCGGTGATGTCCACGAACGTGTTCGGCTGGAAGCCGCAGAGCTCCGGCTGGTGCGGCTCGAAGTAGAGTAGCTCAGGCAGTTTGATGGTCTCGAAGGCGCTCGCCACCCCGGCCCCGCTGGCCAAAAGTCTTGCGCGCAGCACGGCGGCGTGTGCAACCGGGTGGTCCGGGTTGAACGGGTCGCGCTCGGTGTGGGTCAGTATCACGTCCGGGGAGAACCTTCGGATCTCGTCGGCCAGCCGCTCGACCGTCTCTTCGTCAGCCCTCAAGGGGTAGTCGCCGAGGTCCCAGCACTCGAAACGGGCCCCTATCGCCCTGGCAGCCTCCTCCGACTGCTCGTGCCTGACCCTCTTCACATTCTCGGCCGTCTGGTCCGGCTCGTCCCAAAGGTCCCCGGACTCGCCGCGTTCGCCGTACGAGAGCGCCACCACCCGCGCCTCCCCGCCCCGCGACGTCGCGACTGCGATCGCACCCACCACACGAAGTCCCCTGAATGCGCCCCCACGATCAGTAGCTTCCTGCCGCCGCTACCGGCCTCGCCCATCTGCTCAGCCTTCCTTTTCGCCCGCGTCCTCGAACCTTCCTGAAGACCGTTGGCGCACGATGATAACGCACTTAGGCTTGACCCGGCCCGCCGCCCGCGCGAATATTCGACCCCAACGGCCGTCGGCGAGTTGACAACTCGGGTGTGTGTAGGCTGTGTCGGGACGGCCGTTATACCGCCCGAGGAGTGACCCCACCGGGATTCGAACCCGGGTTTTCGCCGTGAGAGGGCGATGTCCTTGGCCTCTAGACGATGGGGCCTTGCCGAAAGGCGAGGATAAATTCTAGTCCATGACCCCCATTTCGTCAAAGCGCTGTAGGCATCAGGCCACAGGGTCCAGTTTTCGGGGTGTCAGCTCTACCTGAAATCTCTCGTTAGCTGACTGGCTTCGAGAGCCGCTGCAACTTTTCGAGGACGTCTTCGATCCTCTGCAGGCTGCGCTCGCGCCCGAGCAACTGCATGGTCTCGAAGAGCCCTGCGCTCACGGTGCGTCCAGTGGTGGCGAAGCGCAAGGGGTGTATGAGGTGCCGCGCGCCCTTCTCCTTCTCCGCTGCGAGGCCGCGCACGGCCTCTTCTATGGCCTCTTCTGTCCATTCCGTCAGCACCGCGAGCCGCTCGTAGAGCTCGGGGAGGTTCTCGCGGACGAAGTCCTTGCCGAACTGCTTCTCGAACTCGTCCGGGTCGTAGTCGAGCGTGCCGCCGTAGAAGTAACCGACGGCGTCCGGGATATCGGTCGTGCGAGAGATGCGCTCCTTCAAGAGGTCCATGATCTGCGTGAGGCGGGGCATGTCGCGCTCCAGCTCATCCGGCCTCGCGACCCCCGACTCGGCGAGCATGGGGGCTGCGAGCATCGCGAGCTCCTCCGGGCTCTTGCGGCGGATGTAGACCTGGTTTATCGAGAGGAGCTTGTTCTCGTCGAAGACCGCGGGGTTACCGCTCACACGGTCTATGCGGAAGCGTTCCGCCAGCTCCTCGGGAGTGAAGATCTCCTCGTCCGCCGCGTAGCCGGCCCCGAGGAGCGCAAGGTAGTTGAAGAGCGCCTCGGGCAGGATCCCCTGCTCGGCGAAGTCTTCGACGCTGGCCGCGCCGTGGCGCTTGGACAGCTTCTTCCTGTCAGGGCCGAGAACCTGCGGGACGTGGGCGAAGGCGGGAAGCTCGCGTCCGAGAGCTTCGTAGAGCAGGATCTGGCGCGGCGTGTTGGAGAGGTGGTCGTCGCCCCTTATGACGTGGGAGATCTCCATCTCCGCGTCGTCCACGGCGGCGGCGAAGTTGTAGGTCGGGGTGTTCGTAGACTTCATGAGGACGAAGTCCTCCAGGTTGGCGTTGTCGAAGGTGACGGGGCCCCGGATCATGTCCTCCACCACCGTCTGGCCCTCGCGCGGGGTCTTGAACCGGACGGTGTAAGGCTCCCCGGCATCTACCTTCCTCCGAGCCTCCCCGGGGTCCATGTCGCGGTACTCGCCACCCCTGTAGATCGGCTGCCGCTTTTCGGCCTGCGCCCGCTCCCGAAACTCCTTCAGCTCCTCGGGCGTAGCGAAATCGTAGTACGCTGCGCCCGACTCCAGGAGCCTCTGCGCCGCCTCACGGTAAAGTTCCATACGCTCGGTCTGGCGGTAGGGAGAGTGCGGGCCGCCGACTTCAGGGCCCTCGTCCCACTCCAGGCCGATCCAGCGCAGAGAGCGCTCGAGCTGCTCGACGGACTCCTCCGTCGAACGCTCCAGGTCCGTGTCCTCTATTCGCAGCGCGAAGACGCCGCCGTTCTTGCGGGCGAAGAGCCAGTTGAAGAGAGCTGTCCTCACGCCGCCTACGTGCAGCCTCCCCGTGGGGCTCGGCGCATAGCGGACCCTGATCTCCTGATTCTCCATACCTAGAAACTAGCACACGGTCCGTGGGTTAGAAAGCCGGCGCGAGCCAGAAAGCTGACAAGCGAAGCCCTAAAAGGGCGAGAGTGCTGACAAGTCGCCGACCGCAGGGAGGCGACGTGCTGACAAGCGAAGGCGAAGCCGGAGCGTGCTGAAACTCAGCCAGCGATGAGGACCTCGAGGGTACGGGGACCGTGCACGCCCTCGACACGGTCGAGCTCGA
>JBJMIY010000264.1:0-5680 GCA_045806605.1 Rubrobacteraceae bacterium | reverse complement strand
GCCTGCCTCATCCCGCCGCCGAACGCCTTGCGCGCCCGCCTCGCTTTCCCGATGGTCTGTGCGTCGCCGGCGAGCAGCGACCCTACCGGCGCCCCCAACCCCTTGGATGAGCAGACAGAGACCGTGTCGGCGTGCTCGCACCACTCGCGGGCCGGAGTGCCCGTGGCAGCCTGTGCGTTGAAGAGCCTGGCCCCGTCAAGATGGACCTTTAGCCCCAGATCCTTCGCCTCGGCCGCGACCGCCGCGAAGTCCTCCAGCGGGTAGATTCTGCCGCCTGCGGTGTTGTGGGTGTTCTCCAGGCATAGCAGCCTCGACCTCGGGAAGTGGACGTCCTCGGGCCGCACGGCGCCCCGCAGGGTCTCGGGCGGGATTACGCCCCTTTCGCCCGGCAGGGTCCTCACCTGAACGCTGGAGAGCAGGGCGGGCGCTCCCGCCTCGAAGATGAAGACGTGGGCGCCGTCGTGCAGGAGAACCTCGTCGCCGCGCCCGGTGTTGACGAACACCCCGATCTGGTTGGTCATCGTGCCAGACGGCGCGTACAGGGCCGCCTCCTTGCCGAGGAGATCAGCCACGTACTCCTCGAGGCGGTTGATCGTAGGGTCCTCACCGAAGACGTCGTCGCCCAGAGGAGCCTCGGACATCGCCCGCCGCATCCCTTCGGTGGGCCGGGTCACGGTGTCGCTGCGAAGATCTATCACAAGCTATCTCCCTCTAATCCTGTTCCATCCCGTCCAGTACCCGCCGCGTGGTGGCGAAGTGGACCTTGGCCACCTCTGCGAGTCCCTCCTCTCCCAACTCCTCGACCGCCCTGCGAGCAGCCTCGACGACGTGGGTGGATCCCCGCGGCAGCTCGAAGCCAACCCGTGCCGAGAGCCTCTCCAACTCCTCCAGGTACCGCGCCCGCGCGAGGATCGAGGCAGCCGCGACCGCCGCGTCGTCCTCGGCTCTCTTCCGGACCTCCAGCTTCACCCCATCCGGAACGAAGGGTTCCAGTCGTTCTCGGGTCGAGTCGGCGTACTGGTCTACGACGATAAGCCCTACATCGTCCTTGAGCTCAGCGATGATCCAGGCGTCGATCTCATCGAGCAGCTTGTTGACGTTGCCGGCTGCCCTCCTCCTTGCCTCGTATTCCCGGGGCGACAGGGTTACGGCGCGGACGTTGTTCTCTCCTAGGATCTCCAGGATTCCCTCCGCTGTCGCCCGGGCCGCGATGACACCGAGGGTCTTCGAGTCTCGGACGCCCAATCGTTGTAGCCCCTCCGCGGCTCTCGCGCCCGTTACCCTGGCACCCGCCACCACCAGCGGGCCGAAGTAATCCCCCTTGCCGGCTTCGTCTATTCCTACCCTCGGCGTAACGTCGAAGGCCGGCTTCGAACCGGATAGGACTCCGCTGGTGGTGGCGCGCTTCTCCTCACGTGCCGCCAGTCTGCCGACGAGCAGATCCCTGAGTCCGGAGTTCTTGCCCTGAACCGTAACCTTGCCCGTCGTGAACACGTTCAGCCGCACCGATTCCTGGCCGCGCTCCAGATAGTACTGGGTGCCGTAGTCTATCTCGCGGTGGCCGGCGATCCTCACGTCCCACTCGTCGAGCACGGGCCGGAGATCCCGTGGTATGCCGTTTCTGGGGAGAGAGCTCACCTCACCTGGAAGCCGTCGAGGTCTTCGCCGGGCGTCTCGAACTCGGCGTCGACGTCCTCGACGGTGGCGTGCGGCGGGCCCTCCTCGCACCAGCGAATCATCTCCCGGACCTTCTCCGGCGGCCCCTCGAGGAGCGCTTCGACCCGGCCGTCGGGCAGGTTCTTCACCCAGCCTGCCAGGCCGAGCTGCTCCGCCTGCTGCCTGGCGGAGTCCCGGAAAAAGACACCCTGCACGCTGCCCGAGACGTAGACGTGGGCTCGCTCCCTGTCGCCGCTCTCCATCATAACCTCCTGGCTGGAAGATGGTGCATCGGATCAGTTTACCCCGCTTCTTGGCACTTCCGTCCGATATGCTAGCCTAGAGCGGTCATGGAAGCGGGAGAGCGAGCGGTGGTTGGCAGGCGGGAGGCAGGGGGCGCCTCGCGCAGGAAGCTGCTGACGCTGGTGGTCCCGACCCGCAACGAGGCGGCCAACATCCCCGTGCTGGTGCGCGAGCTGCGCGAGAGCCTCTCGGGCATCGAATACAGGGTGGTATTCGTCGACGACTCCACAGACGAGACGCCCGAGGTGATACGGGATCTGGGCGAGGAAGACGAGCGTATCACTCTCATCCACCGCAAAGACCCCGAGCGGGACGGCGGCCTCTCCACGGCGGTGACGACCGGCATAGAGGCGTTCGCGGGGATGAGCGAGTACACCTGCGTGATGGACGCGGACCTCCAGCACCCCCCGGAGAAGGTGCGCGAGATGCTGGACCTGGCGACAGGCTCGGACGCCGACGTCGTGGTGGCGAGCCGCTACGCGCCGGGCGGCAGCTACACAGGGCTCCCGGGGCCTCTGCGCCGCGGAGTCTCCGTGGGCAGCAAGTACCTGGCCCAGGTCCTCTTCAAAGAAGCGCGCAAGACAAGCGACCCGATGGCGGGGTTCTTCCTGGTGCGCAACGACGCCATCTCGGGCATCCAGTTCAGGCCCACGGGGTTCAAGATCCTGCTCGAGATCCTCGTGTGCGCCCCCGAGCTGAAGGTTGTCGAGGTGCCGCTGGAGTTCAGGGCTCGACACGCGGGGATCTCGAAGGCCACTTTCAATCAGGGGCTGGAGTATCTATCCCACATAGGGAGCCTGTTCTGGTTCGTGCCCTCCGCTGGCCGCTTCTGGAAGTTTGCCCTGGTCGGGGCCTCGGGCGTCCTTGTCAACATGGCTACCCTGGTGATCCTGGCCGAGTACTTCCACGCACACAAGGTCATAGCCTGGATGTTCGCCGTGGGCGTGAGCATCCTGAGCAACTTCCTGCTCAATAACGCGTTCACCTGGCGCGACATCAGGCACTCGAGCAGGATCCACTTCCTCCTGCGCGGCGCCCTGGCTTACCCTGTAGCCATCATGGGCATCGGCGCGAACTTCGCCGTCTACTACCCGCTCCTGAAGTACGTGAGCGAAGCCTTCCCCTACTACGTGCTCTTCAACCTGCTCGGCATAGCGGCCGGCACGAGCGTCAACTTCATACTGAGCTCGCGCCTGGTCTTCAGACCCTCCACCCCGGAGAACCTCGACCCCGAAGCCCCTCCGAAGCACATCGCCGACGAGGTGCGTCGCGAGCTGAAGGCGGATTGGGTAGGCCTGATCTCAGCCCCCGACATGACTACCCTCGGCGAGAATACGCCCCACCCCCTGACCAAGGCCGACCGGGACGTGATCTCACTCGTCCTCAATACAGCCCAGCCGACCCTTACCGTCACCGGCCCCCGCAGGCTCCCCCAGGCACGCACTAACGCCCGCTGGAAGAACTCCCTCACCGTCCCGGTCCTCCACGATACTCAACCCGTCGGCGTCGTCTACGCAACCCGCAATTCCACAGAACCATTTACCGACGAAGACCTCCACTGGCTGACTTCCTACGCCAGCACCGCCGGACCCCTCTTCACCCGAAGACCCTCCTAGAACGAGAACGCGGGGCGGGCCGGCAATCGCGCCAGTCCGCCCCGATCGGCCCCTCCCCGCAAGGGGCTCGCATTGGGCCCCGCCGCCCCTCCCAAACGAGGGGGCCCTCACGGATCCAGTGTCTCGACCCCAGCTTTAAACACCGAGCCCCGGTCGAGCTGGATCCGCCCGAATCGAAAGCTAGCACCCGTGATCACACAACGCAACCCATGATAATCCTTATACCTAAGCCAAAAAGCCTCCCGCCCGAGAGGCTCATACGATATGTTCCATGCCTCGAAAACTTTCCCACAATATCTTGAGATCGAAACAAAATTGTAACCTGACACAAAATTTACATAAACCATTAGTAGAGGGTTAGGTAAGTATAAGGTTGAGATATACCCCTTCTCGCGAATTGTAGGGTACGGGATGAGAGGGGTAATGAGGCGGGCCTGCGCGTTTTGCGCAGAGCATGAGGTGTGGGTTATACGTGGGGTGGCCGGTCACGAGGGTGGTTCTGGGTTTTATACTAGAGGCATGAGGCCGATTTGCTTCCTCTCCGACTTCGGATTGGCCGACGATTTCGTCGGTACGTGCAAAGGTGTGATGCTCAGCGTCGCGCCCGGGGTCGCTGTCGTGGACCTGACGCACGAGGTACCCGGGTTCGAGATCGAAGCCGGGGCGGAGTTACTGCAGCACGCCACCCGTTACATGCCGGAGGACGTGGTATACCTGGCCGTCGTGGACCCTGGGGTAGGCACGGAGCGGCGTGCGCTGGCGCTGCGGGCGGAGAGTGGAGCTCTGCTGGTGGGGCCGGACAACGGCATCCTCGTCCCGGCGGCGGAGGCGCTGGGTGGTATCAGGGAGGCCGTGCTGCTCACCAACGGGCGGTACCACGTCCACCCCGTCTCGAACACCTTCCACGGTCGCGACGTCTTCTCGCCCGTCGCGGCGCACCTGGCGGCGGGCGTGCAGCTCTCCGAGCTCGGGGAGGCCGTCGAGCCGTCCTCTCTGGCGCGCTTCGAGGAGGCGGGAGGCGAGGAGGTCGGGGACGACGAAGCCGTGACGGCTCACATCATCTCCGTGGACCGTTACGGCAACGCCCGGCTGTCCATTAGCCAGGAGGAATGGGGGCTCGAGTAC
This sequence comes from Rubrobacteraceae bacterium, assembly GCA_045806605.1. Classification (GTDB taxonomy): domain Bacteria; phylum Actinomycetota; class Rubrobacteria; order Rubrobacterales; family Rubrobacteraceae; genus JALYGY01. Next base: position 980 of record JBJMIY010000264.1, on the reverse strand, counting down.
GGCGTCACCGTGGGGGCGGACGTCGGCGAAGGCGAGATGGATGTACGCTACCTGGAGACCTTCGGGTCGGCCAGGACAGGCGAACTCGTGCTCGTCCCGGACTCGCACTGGCGGTTGAGCCTAGCCATAAACAAGGGCAACGCCGCCCGTGCGCTCGGGCTCAAGTTAGGCGGGAAAGTTCGTATCGGGCCGCGGGAAGGTCACACCGGCGATGGAGCCTGAGCGCCGGGACCTGGATCGCAGCACGCCCGAGAGAACGCCACTCTCATCTGCCGAGCTGGGCCGGGTCGTGCGCGCTGCAGCCCTGCGGCCCCTCAACGTAGTCGTGCTGGCAATCGGGGCCGGCATCTTCGCGACCACCCTCGCGTGGTGGATGGTCCCACTCACCCTCGTTACGTACGCTCTGCTCGTCTTCTTCGCCTCGAGGGACCCGTTATTTGCTCGCCGCGTCCTCTACGGGCGCGAAGACGCGGGCTTGTCGAGGCCCACCGCGGACCAGGACGTCTCCCCCGAGCGCCGCGCCCGCTGGTTGCCGCGGGGAGAGACCAGGGAGAAGGTTGAGGCGGCGCTCGTGGTCTACCGCAAGGTCGTCGCCGCCATCGAGGAATCCGACGAGGTGACGCGCGCCGTCCTCGACGACGCCGTCCCGAAGCTCCACGCCGCCGCCAACCAGCTCGTGGACGTCGCCCAGAGAAGGGAGAAGGCGGCCGAGGTCCTGAGCGATCTGGATCTGCACACCGCGGCCTCCAGCGCCCGGGAGGATGACTCCAGGGCTCTGCGAGAGAGGCTCCGCGCGGCGGACGCCGAGATCTCCGACACCTTCGACAAGCTGCTGGCCCTTAGATCCCGGGTCGTACGGGTCTCCATAGACAGCGGGAGCCCTGAAGGGGCGGCGGCCCTCAACGCCTCGCTCGACGAGCTGAACGCCCGGCTCGAAGCCCTGGGCGAAACCATGACCCCTCCAGAGCCCCCCTCACAGC
>JBJMIY010000263.1:0-3412 GCA_045806605.1 Rubrobacteraceae bacterium | reverse complement strand
TACGTAGCGACGGAAGCTCGTCGTAGGCGCCAGGCACGTTCGTTGTACGTAGTAGTCCCCGTTTCCTCGCGAGCTGTCTGTATAGACCTAACCACAAGAGGAGATACAATATTCTGCGCCCTGCTGCAGCCGCACTCGCCGAGTTCGGCGACGTGACCATCGCCGATAGCGAGCGTAGGTTTTCTACGCGGAGCCAGGGGCGGGACCGGCTCGCTCGGGAGCAGGGTAGTCGACCGGCTGAGTGAGGTTGGGGAGAACGTGCGGGTGATGAGCAGGTACCGGCATGCCAATACGATACGTGGAGATCTGCTCACCGGAGAAGGGCTCGAGGAAGCCGTCGAGGGAGTCAACACGATAATCCATTGCGCCTCGAGCTCCCTCCGCAAAACGCGCCAGGTGGACGTGGATGGAACCCGGCCTGCTCCGGGCGGCGGAGCGGGCGGGCGTCTCGCACCTCGTGTTTATCTCCATCGTCGGCGTCGAGCGCAACCCTTACTTTCCCTACTACCGGATGAAGCTGGAGACCGAGCGGATTATCGAGCACTCCGAGGTGCCGTGGACCATCCTCAGGGCGACCCAGTTCCACGGGTTTGTTCTGCGCTTGATCCAGGCTCTCGATCGCCTCCCTATGATGGTGGCGCCCAGGGGCTTCCTGCTCCAGCCCATAGACGTGGGGGAGGTCGCCGATCGCACCGCGGAGCTCGCGCTCGCCGAACCAACCGGGCGAGCCCCAGACGTCGGTGGGCCGGAGGTGCTGGCCTTCGCCGACCTCGCGAGGGCGTACTCCGAGGCCGCCGGGCGGAAACGGAGGGTCGTGGAGGTCCCCTTGCTCGGCAAGGTTTCGCGCGCCCTGCGCGAGGGGGCGCAAACGGCGCCGGACCACAGGTACGGCAAGATCCGCTGGGAAGAGTTCCTGGCGATCCATCAAGACCAGGGCGAAAGGGACTATGAAGGGGGGAGCTTTCGTGGCAAGCGATAGGGGGAGCCGTCCGGTGCGTCGCGGGTTGCTGCGGGGCGGGCTGTTGCTCCTAGCGGCGACTCCCCTCTTCGGTGGGATCTGGGCTCTGATCCTGCCCCGCTCCTTCTACGATGGCTTCCCGCTGCCCGGCAGCGACTGGGTCTCTACTCTGGGCCCTTATAACGAGCACCTGATCCGGGACTACGGCGCGCTGAACCTCGCTCTTACGATACTGCTGGTGGCCGCGGCGCTCCTGCTCGAGCGGCGCGTCGTGCAGGTCGCGCTGCTCACCTGGCTGGTCTACGCGACGCCGCACCTCGTCTTCCATATCGGACAGAGCGACCATTTCTCTGCCCGCTCCAACGTGGAGCAACTGGGCGGACTGGGGCTGGTGGTCCTGCTCCCGCTCTTGTTGCTCTTCTTCGCCGTGCCACTCGGCTCGAAGAATGCTCCCGGGAATACCATACGCCCCGACCGTTAGGCCGGACCACGAACACGGCGAGAAAGTGAGGTTGGGACATGCTGAAGGCCCACTCCGTTAAGCTGAATTACGAGCGACGCGGGAGCGGGGAGCCGCTGCTCTTGATACACGGCACGGGGAGCTACTGGCGGGTGTGGGAACCCGTGCTCGATACGCTCGCCGTCCGCCACGACGTGATCGCCGTCGACCTCCCCGGGCACGGCGGCTCGGAGCCGGCGCCGGACGGCACGCCACCGACCGCGGCGGGCTTCGCGCGCCTGATCTCGACTTTCCTTCGAGAGGAACTCGGGATCGAGTCCGCACACGTAGCCGGCAACTCCATGGGGGGCTGGACGGCCCTGGAGATGGCGAAGCTGGGTCACGCCCGCTCCCTCATGGCCTTGTGCCCGGCCGGGCTCTGGCGCACGCGCACCCCGCGCTACTGCATCGTCTCCTTCAGGTTCAGCTACGCCCTCTCGCGCCTGCTCGGAAGGCGCGGGGCGCGGCTGGCAACCTCCACCGCCGCGGGACTCACGATCGTCATGGGACAGTACTTCGGACGCCCGTGGAAGATTCCTGCAGGCGAGGCGGCGGAGCAGGTGCGCAACCTCGCCGAGTCCCCGGGTTTCCTCGCGCACCTCCAGGCCACGGTGCCGGAGAGGTTCTTTGGGGGTCGGGGCATCGTCGTGCCGGTGACGGTCGCGTGGGGAACGAGGGACATCGTGCTGCTGCCGTGGCAGTCCCGACACCGGGAGGAACTACCTCCCCAGACGCGCTTCGTCTCGCTCCCCGGGTGCGGGCACGTCCCCATGTACGACGATCCGGACCTGGTCGCCCGCGTCATACTTGGTGGTTGCAACAGCGGGCGAAGAACAAGGGGGCAACACGAGATGGGTGAGGGAAAGAAATAGCAGAAGGCATCGCTCCAAAAGAGCAGAAGGCTATTAGCGCAGGCATATAGTGTTCATCACCACCATCGGCCCGGCGGTAGACGCCCAGAACGTCGTCACCCGCCACTTCAAACCTCTGCTCCGCCACGCCGGCTTGGCAAACATGCGCTGGTACGATCTCCGCCATACCTGCGCAACCCTGCTACTCTCGCGCGGTACGCACCCCTAGACCGCTATTCGCACTGGATACCTTCGATGGGAAGGCACTCCGCCGACGGCACGGCCGAGGTCTTGAGGTAGGGTCTACTGCTGCCCTACTGCCGCCCAAGGCCGCGGTTAGGAGGAGCGGGGCCTCTTAACTTTCTACAGAATTTGCAGGCAAAAAAGAGAGCCGACGAGCGGACTCGAACCGCTGACCTAACCTCATTACGAGTGATCCATTACCCGTTGCAGGGGGTTGCACGAGAATGCAAAAACCCGCATTTCTAAGCCATTCTCTCTGCTCTGGGTTGCCCAGTATTGCACTCCCGGTGGTGTCAGAGAGGTGTCAGGAGTTCCGGTGCTAGCGCTCCCGAGTCCTTTCGCGAAGCTCTTCCCGATCCCCGGCATCCTAAACGAGTGAGGCCTCGGTTGGTGAGCCTACTGGCGATAGTAGCCGGGAGCGCAGCAGCTCAACGCAAATAGCGTCCAGAGGAGTCCTTGGCAAGAGCCCCTGCGCCGAGCACTACGGAAACAGGGCCCAGAGTTGCCTCCCTGACCTCTACCAGCTCCCGCGCCGGGGGCCGGGCGCGAGCGCCTATTCCCGACGGACGTAAGCTGTCATGAGCTCCCCAGCCCCCATCGCCCTGCCTACCACCGCTATGACCTCAGGGTTGAAGTTGTTGACGAAGCGGCCAACCCGATCCCGAGCCACCGTCCGGACTCCTCCAGCACGGAAAGCACCGCCGCGTTGCCCCTCGCCGGCTAGGCGCGTCGCGGAAGAACGCTACAGTTCTTCGATCACCGCGGGCTTTTCCCTGAAACCCTTAGTCTTGATGGCAGCTATTATGATGCCCACCGCTAGCCAAGAAAATCCGAAAATGAACGTGCCACGGTCGAAGCCGG
>JBJMIY010000262.1:0-2561 GCA_045806605.1 Rubrobacteraceae bacterium | reverse complement strand
TCCTCACCCGGTTGGGAGCAGACCTCCGCGCTTGAGCCCTTACAATGCTGAGAAGGCGTCTGGCGAAGCCAGGCGCCGTGCTGACAAGCCGACCGGAGGGAGGCGTGCTGACAAGCGACTGCGTCAGCCGGAGCGTGCTATGGGTAGGGGTTCGGCCATACCCATAGCGCTTTAGAGAACCCCTAGCCGGAGCGCTCCGCGAGCCAGCCTCTAAGCTTGGGCCACAGGCCCTTCTTGGCGCCGCGGCCTGTCATAAGGCCGACGTGGCCGGCGTCGAGGACGAAGAACTCCTTGTCCTCGCTGCTGACGAGGTCCATGGTGGCCTCTGCCTGCGGGAGGGTGCAGATATGATCCTTCTTGCCCGCGATGTTAAGGAGCGGGACCTTTATGTTCGAGAGGTCCACGCGGCGGCCGCGGAGGTAGATCTCACCCTTCACCAGCTTGTTGTGCTGGTAGAAGTCGGTGATCCACTGCCGGAAGGCCGCGCCGGGGAAGGGCGGCCCGTCGTTGACCCACTTGTTCATCGCGAGCCAGGTCTCCATCGGCTTCTCGTCGAAGATGCGCTCCCACATGCTGACGTAGGTGCCGACGTAGTTGGTGACCGGCTTGAGCATCCTGTTGCCCGTGTCGATCATCTCGCCGGGGATGTTGCCGAACGCGTCGGCCAGCAGCCCCGGGCTCAAGTACTTGCTGTCGGTGAAGATCTTGTAGAGACCGATCTCCTCGCGCGGGAAAGATACCGGGGTGGTGAGCAAAACGAGGTTCCTGAGGTGCTCCGGGAAGAGGGAAGCGTACATGGCGCTCATCGTCCCGCCCATGCAGTAGCCGAACAGGGTGTACTCCTCGGAGCCCGAGATCCTCATGACCTTCTTGGCCGCCCGCGGCAGGTAGTCGAGCACGTAGTCCTCGAAGTTGAGGTCCTTGTCCTCGTCGCCGGGGATGCCCCAGTCGAGCATGTAGACGTCGAAGCCCTCGCCCACGAGGTACTCGATCAGGCTGTTGCCCGGAATGAGGTCGAGGACGTAGGGGCGGTTTATGAGGGCGTAGACGATGAGGATCGGGACCGGGTACTTTTTTGGCTTCCCGGGCTCGTAGCGGTAGAGCTTGGCCTTGTTCTTGGTCCAGACGGTCGCCTTGGGAGTCTGGCCCGTGTCGGCCTGGGCACCCTCGACGACGATCCTCAGTCCCTTGTTGTACTTCCTGAGGAAGTCCTCGAGCTCCGAGGGCGCGACGCTCGTCTGCTGCTCCGTCACCTTGCCCCTCCTCTCCTGCGCACGTCATCAACCGTGATCTGGCCCCCTGCTCCTGTCCCAACGATCTCCGTGAGGTCCACGCCGAGCTCCCGAGCCTTGCGCCTGGCCGCGTCTGTGGCCTCCGGGGCGCCGTTTTGCGCAGTCCCGTTCTCCAGGGCAGCGAGGAGCCGGTCCAACTTCCCCTCCACCCTGTCGAAGCGCTTCTCCAGCTCGCCGAGCTCCTCCGCGGTGGCGGGCTTGGCGTAGCCGTACTCGAACTCCTCGAAGGCCTCCTCCAGACGGTCTACCTTGTCCTCGAGCGCCACGACGAGGCCTGCGACCCGCGTTATGTCAGAACGGACCGGTACCTGGAGGCTCTTCAAATACTCCTCGGAACGGCGCGCGAACAGCTTGTAGAAGCTCGCGTAGTGCTGCAGCCACTCGCTGGCGGGCTCGAGGAACTCCTCCCGCTCGATAACGTCCTGGATGAACTCGGAGAACGGGCCGCTGGTCGCGTTGTACCACTGCACGGCGAACTCCAGCGGATCCTTCGGGAAGCTGCCGGCGCTCATCAGGTTGGTCCGCGCCTGCTCCAGCATCTCGAAGTAGCGCGGGGTCATGTTCAGCATCTCCCCGCCGAGATCCGCGGACTTCTCCCAGGACTCTACACTCGCGTCGAACCACCTGCGCCACAGCTCCCGCGGATCGGCTATCTCCGTGCCGTTGGCCGCCGTGGCGCCCGTCATCTGCCTGCGCGCGATCTCCGCTCCCTCAAACCACTGCCTGTACAGGCCAAAGGGATCGGAATAGCCCTCTCCCTGCAGCATGTCGGCCCACGCCCTGGTGCCGGTCTCGAACCACCGTCTCCAGAGCTCCGCCGGGTCCACGCCGGTCCCGAGCCGCCTCTCTTCCGTCAAGCCCATACCTCCTGGTCTCTCACGTCAAACGCGCCTCACAGCGCCCGGACGGCAACCCGCCCGGATGCTCTCCGCGGCCCCTCTGCGCCAGATTATACTTGAAAAACGGAGGTATGTGTTATCCACACATACCGCAAGCGTTGCCGGGCTAACAGGCCTGTCGCGACGCCTTGTATAGCCTGGAATCTCTGCCGGCCAATTGGGATGCGAAGGTGGCCGAGGGGCTTGACAGTGGCAGGTGGTATGCGATCTAGAGTTGCAAACCGCTGCCGTGCGGCAGAGCGGCTTCGATGCTCCGTTTCAGCTCCTCCAGACCGCAGGGCCACGGCAGGCGGGTGTGTCCGTACGGTCCACCGTTGGGGGTCGTGATCAGCTCGATGACCGGCAGATCCACCGTCGCTGGGTGACTCCT
>JBJMIY010000261.1:0-4557 GCA_045806605.1 Rubrobacteraceae bacterium | reverse complement strand
GTCGAGTCTGGATCCAAGGAGATCTGCATGCGGAGAACTTCGGAACCTACATGGCCGGCGACGGAGTGTTCGTCTTCGATGTCAACGACTTTGACGAATCCTATCTGGGCCACTTCACCTGGGACATCAAGCGGATGGTCGCGAGCGTAGCCTTGCTGACCTGGATGAAAGCCATCTCAGACGCCGATATCGCGTCCCTGATCGAGACGTACGTTCGAGCCTACGCGGAGCAGGTGCGCTACTTCGTCGAGAGCGATCGCGATCATGAGTACGCCCTGCGGCTGGAGAACACGGACGGTGAGATCCAGCAGATACTCCTCGAGACTCGGCTGAACACTCGCATCGACCTGCTCGACAAGATGACCCTGATCGACGAGAATTTCCAGCGGCGGCTCCGGCGCAGCCAGGGGGTCCGCGAGCTCGACGATACCGAACGGGCCAGGGTGCAGGCCGCCTTCGAGGCTTACTTGAAGACGATCCCAGAGGCGAAGCGCTTCAGAAGCCTGACTTACCAGGTAAAGGACATCGTCGGCCGCCAGGGCTTTGGCATCGGCTCTGCCGGACTCCCTGCCTACAACGTGTTGGTGGAGGGCCCCACCCAGGCCCTGGAGAACGACGTGGTGCTCTCGATGAAGCAGGGCAACGTCGCGGCCCCAAGCCGCATAGTGCGGGACGAGCGCATCGAGCGCTACTTCAAGCACCACGGGCACCGCACAGCGGTCTCGCAGCGTGCGCTGCAGGCCAACGCCGACCCGTGGCTCGGCTACACCGAGATAGGCGAGGTCGGCTTCGTCGTCTCCGAGCTCTCGCCCTATGTCGAGGACCTCGACTGGTCCGATCTCACCGAGCCCGAGGAGATGGCGCCAGTGCTGGACTACCTCGGTCGGGCGACCGCCAAGGTGCACTGTGTCGCGGACAAGGACTCCGACCCGACCCTCGTCGGCTTCCAGACTGAGGATGAGATCATCGAGGCGATCAGCGACAAAGAAGAGGAGTTTGTCAAGGGGATGGTGGACTTCGGTACCGGTTACTCCGAGATCGCCCGCGGCGACCACCGGCTGTTCGTCGACGCCTTCCGCAATGGTCAGATCCCGGGCCTGTCGGACCGATGAGACGCCGCCGCGCTCGCGCGACGCAGACCTAATAGCGAAAGCCGGCGATCTCGCCACCGATCACCCCTTCGCTAACCTGGTGACGAGCGGAGTTCGCTAAGCTGAAGCGAAAGTGGCCCGCTAGAATGCCACCGTCGAAGTTAGTATACAAAGCCCCCGAATCGCTTTCGGGGGCTTTCTTAGTGTCGCGAATTCGCGATAGGCTAGCGAGTAAAAAGAGTGATCCGACGAGCGGACTCGAACCGCTGACCTGCTCCAGCTACGAGTTAGGTTTGTGCTCCCATACCAGAGCCGAAAAGTCGCTTCCTTACAGCGAAAAGCGTTCGCAGCGTATCGCTGTGTTACGCCCAATGACGCCGTGGTGAGTATACCGGTTAGTGTAAGGCAGTGACCGACGGGGATCGAATCCGCGACCTCCTCTAGAGCCACAATCCGTCTACCCCCGGTGGCCGAGCCAAGATCCATCTCCCCGACCTTCTTCATCCCCAGCTTGTTGACATAGAAGTCCTCGCTCTTCTGGGGATCGCGTATCCGGTAGCAGGTGTGTATGTAGCTCGTGGCCACGTGTTCTCTCCTCCAGCTGGGTTTCTCGAAAGGCCTACGTTGTTCGTGGGGCGCCGTGGTGGCAGTGGCCGTTGCCCTTGGGGGGCGGCACGTCGAGCGCCGGGTTCCCGTCGAAGAAGCCCACCGGCTCGAGCTTGAAGCCGGCATGCTGCACCGGCATGACCGGCCAGTCCTCGATCCGCACCACGTGGTGGGCGCCGAGTGTGTACCAGACGACGACGTCCTCACCGTCGAGCTGGCGGTCTTGCTCGACGTAAGACGGCAGGCCATCGCCCGGGTTCTGGTTCGGGTAGGCACCTGCCGCGTGGCGCTCGTCCGGAGAGAATTGGGTCGCCCAGAAGTGCTTGGTGGCGAACCCGGCGCGCTTCGCGATCGGGCTGTCGGGCTGGAAGAACGGCAGGATGTTGCTCTGCGGGATCAGCCGGTACGCGCAGGGCTCGCCGACCTTGTTCGTCGTCTCCGTGCTCTCGATCCGCCAGTGGCGCGCCGACATGGAGTCGGTGGTGTGCTGGGCCTCCGACTCGCGCTCGATCAAGGTCGATTTCGAGAAGAAGGCGTTGCTGTGCGGGTTCTCGTCGCCCGGTGGCACCGCCTCGGTGTGCACCTCGTAGATCTTGTTGTTCCGGCCGTCGACGTCGAGGTCGAGCCGGAAGTTCATGTAGTGCTGGTGGATCGGGGCGTAGAGCCCCTCGCGGTTAAGTAGCTGACCGTGCTTGGGTTTGACGTCCGGTCCGACCGCGCCGGTGGAGAGGATGCCGGTGAGCCTGCCGTCGAACTCTATGGTGCCATCCTGGTAGAGGTTCCAGTAGAAGCCGTACTCGTAATTCGCCACGGTGGCGATAAACGAGATGACGAGACGCCTGGAGCGGCGCACCTCCGCCGTGTCGGCCCGCATGTCGTAGTGCTTCCAGCCGAGGCCGGCGTCCTCCTCGTGCAGGCAGACGGCGTTCTTAATGACGACGGGGTCTCCGGCGCCGTTGACCATCACGGCGTCGAAGTAGCGGATCTCGCCGAGGCAGTCGCACCCGAGCTCGAGCGAGTTGGCCAGGGCGCCGACGTTGTACTCGCCGGCGTCGAAGGCGTTCTTGCGCCACTGGCCCGGCCGTGGGTCGCCGTAGGGAACGACCATCTCCGAGAGGGAGGCCCGGTAGAGGACCGGTCGCACCTTCCCCTCGTCCTCGTAGCCGACCGTGTAGAGGACGAGCCCCTCGCGAGGGGTGAACCCGATACGGAAGCTCCACTTCTGCCAACGGATCTCGTGCCCGTCTATCTCGAAGCTCGGGCCCTCGGGCTGTGTGATCTCCAGCGGCTTGAGATCGGGGCGCATGGGCCGTCCATCCGGGACGTAGGCCCCGGACTCCTGCGGGATTGGCACCACGCCGTAGTCCTCGACCCGCACCACCTCCAGCGTGTTGAGGTCGACGACCGTAACGAGGTTGTCCACCGGGTGAGCGTAGGCGTTGTGGTCGCCCTCGACGTAGACCCAGGTGAGCGCGCGGCTCAGACGCCGCCCCTCCTCGTCGCCGTAGCTCCCCGCCGACCACGGGTCCACGAGCACGCGGTCCACGTCCTTGACGCCGCGCTTGCGTAAGGCCTCCTGGAACTCCGGGCTCTCCTTGCAAGCCGCTTCGCACTCGTCGAACTCCTCGAGCACTATAGGCGGCTGGATGTCGGGGATGTGGGTCCACGAGGCGACCGTGCCCTGGGAGAGCGAGACCACCGCCTCATAGGTCGTCCCCTCGTTCCCGTCGAGGATCACCGCCAAGGCCTCGCGCTCGAAGGTGTCGCCCGGTTGATACGAGAGCACCTGCTCCTTGGGCGGCTCGTTGAGGGTGAGCCCGGCGAAGCGGTGCTTCGGCCCAAGCCCGCGTTCCTCGCGCACGATGCGCACGGCGGCCTGTATCTCCTCGAGCGTAAGCGGCGCCAGGGGATGGTCGGCCACCGCGGCCGGTCTCTCGATCATAGCCATGAATTCCTCCTCCTTCCCGATCTCGGTCCTCCGACCGAACACGCGTAGTTTATTATGACTTCAAGGGGTTCACCGCGTGGTCCCCGCGGCCGTCGCCGTCGAGGTCGACGTCGGGTCGCTCCGCGGTGTCCTCGTAGATGATCCGGCCGATGATCGCGTACTGGTCGGGGCGCCTGGCGCGCAGGTAGAGCGCGAGCACGATTCCGCCGAGGAAGACGCCCACCACGATCCACGGTATCAGCTTGAAGAACAGCGTCTCGGCCGCGTCTCCGGTGGCGGTGCCCAAGTTGAGGATAAGGAGCACTATGACGGCGGACATGCCTATTCCCCCGATCAGCAGCGCAAGGAAGGTCCTGAACCAGTGGCGTGCCTCGGGGTGGTTGCGGGCGAAGTAGCCGATGACCGCGAAGGAGCACAGGGTCTGCACGATGAGGATCGCGAAGGTTCCCAGGATCGCCATCAACACGTAGAGTCCGAGGTAAGGATCCTGGCCGGTGGCCCAGGAGAGGCCTACTATCACCACGGTGATAGCGGTCTGGACGAACGATGCCACGTAGGGCGAACCGTGCGTGGGGTGCGTCTTGCCGAGGCTCCGGCTGATAAAGCCCTCGCGGCCGATGGCGTAGAGGTAGCGCGAGGCGCAGTTGTGGAAGGCCTGTTGCTGCCCTACTGCTGCCACTCCCCCGTCTCTCTCACTTGGGGGCTCTTAACTTTTTACGGGATTTGCAGGCAAAAAAGAGAGCCAACGAGCGGACTCGAACCGCTTACCCCTGCTCCAGCTACGAGTGATAATTCATGCGTTGCAGGGGTTTGCACGGGTTTGCAGATCCCGCATATCTAGGCCGGTTTCTTTTCTCTGCCTTGCCGTGCGTTGCACCGTATTGCGTTCCCGGTGGTATCAGAGTGGTATCA
>JBJMIY010000260.1:0-6351 GCA_045806605.1 Rubrobacteraceae bacterium | reverse complement strand
GAAGCCGCCTTCCAGTCCCCGGAGTGGGCCGCGTCGAAGGTGTCGAGCGCGCCGTTCGACAGGGTTGTGAGCTCGGCCGGTTGAGGCCCGGACGCCGCGTCGGTGGGCACCGCGAGGGCGAGGGCCTCGACGTCGCCACCGCCGGCCGTGTAGAACTCGCCGTAGCCGGGGGCGAAGGTCTTGTCCTCGGTGGTCCCGTCCATGTGGAGCTCCTCGACAACGAGCCCTCCGACGATGGGACCCAGGGGTCCGTCGATCGTCTTGTCCGTGGACTTTACGGTCACCTCTTCGAACACGAAGCCGGGGATGTTCTCGGGCCGGTACACGTCTCCAACCTTCGGGTCTGAGGGCATGATCATCGCGGCAGGGCCGTCCTTGCCAGCAATCCAGGTTCCGTGGGTGTCGGCGATGTATCCCTCCTTGAAGTTGAAAACGTCTTCGCCGAAGTACCAGACGGACCCGTCGTCGGCCTGGGCGTAGAAGTCGTAGGCGACCTCGTGGATGCGCCCGTCGAGGTAGGCCGTGTACTGGGAGACGAGCGTCTCGACCTGCTGACCCTGCCACTCGATGATCCTGGTGTCCGGGAGCAGCGTGACCTCGGTCCGGAACGGCTTGCCGTCGACCCGGCCCACCATCAGGACCGACTCCTGCTTCGAGGCCGGGAACAGAGGGTTGGTGACGCTGGTGGGGTCGGAGAACGAAGGCGTGGCGAGATCCACCCGTTTACCCTGCGGTGCAGTCGGGAGGTTATCGAGAACGACCGGCTGGGGAATCGTCTTTGATCCTCCTTCTCCGGTTGCGGCGGTCGATGCTGTGGCGTTTGCCGGCCCGGAACTCCTTTCCGCTGCCGTCGTATCGACTCCGCACGCGCCCACTACGGCCAGAGCCGCCACCAGAGCGAGCGCCGATGCGCCGCCGATCAGCTTCCTCTTGCCCATCGACTTCCTCCTCCGGCCGGGTGCTTACGAAACGCAAGTGTGGCGTCCAAACTTTAGAGGTGGCTGAGAGTAAGCTTAGATCGGTATTAGAGTTAGTTGTTTTCTAGCCAGTTTCTGGTCCAGGCGCCGGTGAAAGGCGAATGAATAGAAATTGGTCTGGCGGAACGATCAGGAGCGGGGGAGGAGGAACGTGAACGTCGAGCCTTCGCCGGGGGCGCTCTTCGCCCGGATCTCGCCGCCGTGGGACTCGGCGATCTGGCGCGCTATGGAGAGCCCCAGGCCCGCGCCGCCGTCGGCGCGGGAGGGGTCCGTCCGGTGGAAGCGCTCGAAGACGAGGGGCAGCTGGTCATCCGGGATGCCGACGCCTGTGTCCGAGACCTCGAGCGCGACACGGCCGTCTTCCTCCCTCAACCTCACAGCGACGCTCCCGCCCTCCGGCGTGTACTTCACGGCGTTGTCCAGGAGTATGGAGGCGGCCTGGAGGACGCGAGCCCTGTCGAAAGTGGCCTGGACCTCGTGCTCCGGGGGGACGTACTCGACGGACACCTTCCCTTCGGCGGCGTCCCTTGCAGCCTGCGCCGCTTCTTCCGCGACGGCGCCGAGGTCGTGGCGCCCGACCTCGAGGCGGGCGCCTTCGTCGCCGCGGGTGAGGGCAAGGAGCGACTCGACGAGGGTCCGCATCCTACCGGCTTCCCGGCGGATGACGCGGACGCTACGACGCGCCCTCTCCGGGTCTTCTTCGAGCGCCCACTCATCCAGCATCCTGGCGTGGCCGCTTATGGCGGTGAGCGGCGTGCGCAGCTCGTGGCTGGCGTCGGCCGCGAAACGCCGCTGGCGCTCCAGGGCTTCTTCCCTGCGGGCGAAGGCGGCCTCCAGGCGCGAGAGGAAACCGTTTATCGTAGTGGCGAGACGCCCGACCTCGTCCCCGGGGTTGGCCACGGGCAGCCGCTTCGAGAGGTCACCCTCGCCCATCTCCCTTGCGGCGCTCGTCACGGCGTCTATGGGCCTCAGGGCTGCTCCTTCCAGGAAGTAAGCGCCGCCGATGGACAGGAGAAGGGCGGCGCCGATGCCGGCCACGAGCACGGTCCCCAGGACCTCGAGGGTGTCCTGGGCTGGCTCGTAGGGGCTGGCGGCCTCGACCACCCGCGCAGGTCCACCCGGCGGGTCAACCGGTACGGCGTAGATGTAGGAGGGGTCGTCTCCCGCCAGCACGGCCGTCCCCGACGCAGCTTTCCCCGAGCGGACCGCTTCCCGCCACACGGGGTCTCTGGCTTCGCCACTCGCCGGGAAGTTCGCCGTCTGGATCGCCTCGCCGCTTCCGTCGCGCACGATCACGGATACACCGTCGAGGGTGAGCTGTTCGACGTCGTCGCCGCTCAAGAGCTCTCCGGACTCGATGGTATTAGCGGCCGAGATCGCACGGCTCCGCGTTGTGTCCTCGACGTTGGCGAGCAGCGCGCTCCTGCTCAGGAAATACAGCGCGAAGCCAAGGACGATGAGGATCGCGCCGATCACCAGCGCGATGAAGAGCGTCAGGCGCCACCGGATCGGCAAGGCGCTCTATCCTCCCTTCAGGGCGTACCCGGCGCCCCTGACGGTGTGGATGAGCTTCTGCTCACCCGGCGCGTCTACCTTCTTCCTGAGGTAGGCGATGTAGACCTCGACGACGTTGGTGGTCACGCCGAACTCCTGGTCCCACACCCTGGAGAGCAGGAACTCCCGCGAGAGGACCCGCCTGGGGTTGCGGGCCATGAACTCCAGCAGGTCGTACTCGCGGGCTGTGAGGTCTATATCCCGCTCCCCGCGCCGCACCTCGCGGGTTGCGGTGTTCACCTCCAGGTCGGCGACACGCAGGATCTCCTCGCCTTCAGCGCGCCTGAGCAGCGCCCGTATCCGGGCCAACAGCTCGTCCATCTCGAACGGCTTGGTCACGTAGTCGTCGGCGCCGAGGTCGAGGCTGTGGACCTTGTCCAGCGTCGTGTCGCGGGCGGTGAGCATGACCACTGGCACCTTGCTGCCCCCGCGCCTTAGCTCCTTCAACACCCCTACCCCGTCCAGCCTGGGCAGCATGATGTCCAGGACGACAAGCTCCGGCCTGAACCGCCGGGCCTCCTCCAGGCCGGTGGGACCGTCGTAGGCGCACCGCACGCGGAAACCGAGGCGCTCGAGCTCTGGCTCGACGAAGCCGGAGATCGAGCGGTCGTCCTCCACCAGCAGCACGCGCGTTCCCGGTCTCATCTCCTCACCAACCTCGTGCCGACATTCTAAGTCACGAAGATCGTAAGCGACTTTCCTGAGAGAGGGCTTAGAGCTAGAACCGCCGGTCAGGCGTCGAGCACGATGTCGGAGAGAGGGCTGCCGATGCAGATGAGGCGGTAGCCCTTCTCGAGCTCCTCGTCGGAGATGGCGAAGGCGAGGTCCTGATCGATCTCACCTTCCAGGCACTTCTGCATACACGTGGTGCACGTGCCGCTGCGGCAGTCGTACGGAAGGCGCAGCCCCGCGTCCTCGGCCTCCTCGAGGATGTATTCGTCCTCGGCCACATCCACGGTGACGCCGCTCTTCTTGAACGTTACCTTATGCGTCCTAGCCACTGGTCAGGATTCAGGTCTCAGGCATCAACACCAAGCTGATGCCTTTAGCCTGATGCCTATTTTGATTCGAAATCTTCGCCGGGCGCGCCGCAGACGGGGCACTCTTCGGGGGGCGCAACACCCTCCAGCTCCTCGCCGCAGACGGTGCAGACCATGGTGACGGTCATCGGCGGGTGTGGGGCCTCACCGTTGTCGGCCTCTATTTTCTCGCCCGTGTCGCGGGCGAGGTCGGCGATGGAGACCTTGCCGGTTATGACGTCCTCCATAGTGTCGCGCGCCCCGCTCAAGGAGTCCTCGACGAGCGCGAGGTCTATGTGCGTCGTGCCGCGCTCGCGCGCCAGCTTCTCGGTCATGTTGCGCGAGATGTTCCTCATGAAGCCCTTCGGAGCGCGGTTCAAGCGCTCGATAGCCTCCTGCGTCCAGGTGAAGTCCTTCGAGCCTCCCTCGGGGACGAGGTTCCCTGCCTTCTGGAAGGCGGAGTGGTCTATCGGGCACTTGCCGCCCGACGTCTCCTCGGCCTTCTGCTTCGCGTGCGAGACGGGGCAGCCGCCGGCGTCCGCCTCCTTCACCTCGGGGGCCTCGCGGCCCGTCTCCTCGCGGTACTGCTGCTCGACGTACTCGCGGGTGATCGTGGTGTAGCCCTTCTTGAGCGCGCTCTTCTCGACGCGCGCCCTCACGCGCCGCTTCTCCTGCCACTCCTCCAGAGCGTCGAGGAAAGCTCTGGCGTCGTCGGTCCAGTGCAGCTCGCGGCCGTCGTAGACCTGCGCGAGGTTCAGTTCACCCTCGCTTGCGTCGGCCTGCGTGATCTCGCTGTCCACCGCGTGGAAGTGGGTGGGGCCTGAGCCGCAGACTGGGCATCTGGCCGGCTTGCCCCTGGCGACGTAGCGGCAGACGTCGCACTCGAAGCGGTCGAGGCCCTGGGCGGAACGGCGGATCTCCCCCTGCACCTCCGCCGAGATGCCTTCCACGTCCCCCTGGTCCTCGGAGCGGCCGAAGCCGCCGCGCCCCGTCTCGAAGATCTCCTGCTTCGCCGCCGCGTCGTCGCCGTTGGTGTGTCCGTTGGTGGAGCCGTTACTCCCTTGCGTGCGCTCGTCGAAGTCCTTGAAGAGGGAGTCTATGGGCTGGTCCTCACCCATTGCTTCGGCGGCGCGCATCTGGTCTCCGATGGCGCGCATGGACTCCATCGCGCCCGGCGGGAGGATGTTCTTTATCACCTCGTCTATGACGCCTGTGGTGATGACGGTATAGCCCTTCTCGATGGCGTACCGGATGATGGCGCCGGTAGCCATGCCGACTACGAAGCCGGGGATCCGGTCGAGCCGCTCGAGGGCCTCTTTCGTCCACGTCATGTGCTGCTCTGCGGTGTAGAGGTCGGGTGCCTGGTACTCGAAGTTCGTTACAAGCACGTTCGTCGGCAGGTAGCGCATCATGTTCTCGGTGTTGCCGCCGATGTCCATCTCGTCGTCGGAGTGGTAGCCGATGCGGCCCATGACGACCATCGTCGGGTTCACTTCCTTGACGTACTTCAGCGTCTGCTCGAAGGGCTTGCCCGCGAGAAGGGTGGTCTTGAGCTCCACTCCCTCGTCCTCGGCGATCTTCTTCGCCACCTCGAGGTGGGCGGTGTAGATCTTGGCAAGTCCCGAGTCGATGATCTCCTCGTGCAGCTTCTCTTGCTCCTTGAACCGGAACACCTTCTGCGCCTTGGTAGAGAGCACACCGGCTATGGAGTGGAACATCGCGTAGTGGAAGTAGGGGTCGAAGACGCTTATGGCTTCTACAGTTCCCCCGAACTCGCGCGCGAGCTCGATGGCGCGCTTCAATCCACCCAGAGACTTGGCTGAGCCGTCGACGGCGACGACGATGTGCTCGAAGGGGCTGCGGTCCAGGTCCTTGACGATCAGGGAGTCCGCCTTGGTCAGGCGCCGCACCACGCGCTCGGTTACGGTGCCGAGCACCGTGTCCTTGACGGCAGCCATCCCCATCGCGCCGATGACGACCAGGTCGTAGTCGCCGGCGTTCACGTCCTCGACGATGACCTTGAAGTTCTTGCCTTCCAGGGAGCGCCTGACCAGCTCGACGTCGTACTTCTCGCAGAGGGGTTCGAGCACGTCTATATACGAGTCGGTGATTATCTCCAGGCCCTTGGTGATGAGCTGGTCGTGGATCTTGCGCTGCCGCTTCATCTCGTCCTCGTCGCGGAATTCCTCGGGGAGCCCGCTCTCCATCTGCCTGAAGCGCACGTCGTGCATCTTGGCGGCGTAGGCGTGGCAACCCGCTACCCTCCCGCCGAACTGGCGCGCCACGTCGACTCCTATGACGCACGCCTGGTTGGAGTAGTCCGAGTTGTCTACCGGGACGTAAACCTCTTTGTACATTTGACCCCGTTCTCCTAGCCCGTCGGACGCCGAGAGATCCATTGATTCATCACGCGCGAAGACCCTCCTCCGCAGCGCCAACAGATTACAGTTTAAAGCCACAAGCCGCAAATAAACGCGTTCACAATGTGACGCTACCCGCTTCCCGTTTTGGCGTGCGGGGCGGCCACGGGCTTCGACTCGGGAGAGCCTCTCTGCCTGAGGTAGATCGAGAGCACCACCATAGCCCCTATCGCCAGGAACTCGCTCTGCCAGTTCTGAAACGACTCGAACCACATACGCGAGGTGCCTAGGTATTGGAGCGTCGAAACGGGCGCTTCGCCGTGCTCCACCTGCTCCTGGCTGTACACCTCTGCTCCCCCGATAGCGTGCAGGGCGAACGAGAACACGAAGATCGCAAGGAGGGCTATGCCCAGGGAGTTCTCGTAGATCTTGAGCGCCAGG
>JBJMIY010000259.1:0-3163 GCA_045806605.1 Rubrobacteraceae bacterium | reverse complement strand
TCGCCGCCCCGATGCCCTCCCTGAGGGCGGTAGCCATCGTCCTCGGGTGTTTGAGGAGGCTGTAGATCGGGGCGTCTCCGGTGAAGCTCTCGATGAGGGAGCGGCGGGCGTCCGGGTCCTTCTCGCAGGCCTTGAACAGTGGCTCCAGCATCCCCAGGTTCGGGACCAGGTTGACGAGGGCGTGCCCGGAGAAGTGCTCGCGGGCGCGCTGGTGTCTGAGCTGACGCTCGTAGCCTGAAAGAGTAGAAGCCGAGAAGTCACCTCTCGCGTGCGCTTCGTGGGCCCAGGAGGCGGCCAGCCGGCCTGACTCTATGGCGTAGCCGACGCCCTCGCCGCTGATGGGGTGGACCATGCTCCCTGCGTCCCCGACCATTATGAGACCCTGGGCATACCGTCTGGCGCCCCACATCCCCATCTTGAGCGACCAGCTCTTTGCTGGCCCTTCGGGCTCGGCGCTCTCGAGCCACTCGGCCATCTGTGGCTCCTCCAGGAAGCGGTCGAAGAAGTCCTTGAGGTTGCGCCCGGTGCGGGCGAGCACCCTGGTCGAGACGCCGGCTCCGACGTTGGCCCGGCCGTCGCCGAGGTAGAAGACCCACCCGTACCCCGCGCCGTGCTCGTTCATGTCCTTCGTGATGAAAACGTGCAGGTCCTCCTTGTTCGGCCCGTCCACACCGCGGTAGTACCGCCTCCTCGCCACGGCGTTCTGGTGCGTCTTCATGCCGCGGCCCGCGAAGCCGCCCACGCCGTCGGCGGCGACTACGAGGGGTGCCTCGAAGCGCAGATCCTCACCGTTCGTCGCCGCGACACCTGTCACTTTCCCGGCAGGAGAGCGGAGAAGCTCCGTAGCTCGGGTCGCGCCGTTGAACTCCGCGCCCGCGGAGATCGCCCGCTCGAGCAGCCTTGCGTCGGTCTCCTCGCGCTTGACCACGTAACCGTGCGGGCCGTTCAGGGAAGGAGGGACTCTCTGGCGCAGGTAGGCAGTCTGGGAATAGATGGAGAACCCGGTGAACTTGCCGTGATGGGGTTCGTCGAGCCAGTTGCCGAGGCCCATCAGCGAGACCTCCGAGGCGGCGTGGGGCATCAGGCCGTCGCCGCAGACCTTGTCGCGCGGGAACTCCTGGCGGTCCAGGAGCACGGTGTTGAGCCCGGCTTTAGAGGCGTAGTAGGCCGTCGCGGAGCCGCCCGGTCCCGCACCCACGACGACGAGATCGTAGCGTTCTGTCATCGCCCTCCTTCTCAACGTCCCATCTGCTGTGCCAGAATTGTCCGCAGGCCGCGCCGCAGCGGCGTACATTATACGTTGGTCGCGAGGTGAGAGGCGGGATCTTGGTAGACCGCAACCGTCCGGCGCGCTACGGTGTCGGGGACCGCGCAGCGCTCAAGGCCACGGGGCAGCCCGTGCGGATTCTCGAGGTCAGGCGGGGCGAGTTCGTACCCGACTTCGTCTACAAGGTGCGCGTGCTCGCCGAGAGGCCGGCCCGGCCCTATAACCTGTCCGTCCCCGAGCACGATCTGAAAGATAGCTAGGCAGCATGCTGCCTAAAAATTCTCGCCTGCGGTAACGCTCAGGTAGGCGATGTCGACGAGGGGGACGCCGGTAGCGAGCGCCCTTTCGATCGACCTGTTGAGGGCTTCGGCGGCGACGCCGGGGTCCGGGAAGTGGCTGTCGAGGAGGCGGGCTGCGCGGGCTATCTCGTAGAAGGAGAACCTGCGTCGTTCGCCGGTGAGTCTGTAGACCGTCTCGAGAACCTCGAAGCGAAGCGAGATCAGCTGCTCGAGGCGCCAGCGGATCTCGTCCACCGTCAGGTTCATCGTCTGGTAGAGGCGTGCGATCTCGGCTACCTGAACCAGCGCCGGAGTGCGCTTGGTGAGGCGCCCGACGGAGTTCTCGTCAAGGTAGCGGCGGGTGGTGATGCGGGCGAGCGCTAGCCTGCCGTCCGGGTCGTCGTAGCCAGCCAACGGCCTGAAGCGTTCCGGGCCGCGAAACCCACCCGTCACACGCAGCTCCTCGCCGCCGACGAAGACGCGCGGGGTGTGTCCGCCCGCATAGTAGGAGATGTGTCGCGCCATCGTCGCCACCTCGGCCGAGGCGCGCTTGGTCCGGATCTCGACCCACCGTCGCACCGTGCCCGAGTACAGCCTTTCAAGCGCGCGCCACGTCGCGTCGCCGCGCAGGTCCAACTCCCCTGGTCTCTCGGTGACAACACACACCACGGCATCGGCCACGCTCCGCCGGTATGCATCACGCACGGCTACCAGTAAATCCTCGAACTCCTCGTCCACCGTGCCCGAGAGGTACCGGCGCCGCTCGGCCGGGAGCACGTACATGAGGCGGCTCTTGATCCTGCGCTCCTTGCCCTCGGCAGCCTTGAGGCGGTCGATCGCCTCGTAGAGCTCCCGCCGTCTCAGGTAGACCAGCGCGGTCAGCCGCTCGACCTCGGGGTCTTCGGCGAAGCTCTCGGCCCACGCCTCGTCGCGCGCCGCGCACGCCGCCTCGTGGGCGTTCTCCACCCGTATCACTGCCCGCTGCTCCCTCTCCCGTTCCGCCTGCGCTTCGCCGAGCTCCCGCTCGAGGGTCTCTATCGTCGAGGCCACCCGCGGATCCCCTTTCCCACCAAAGCGCACATAGTGGTAGGTATTCTACAGCACCCCGTAGGACCCTGGACCACCATTGCGCTGGGCTCTCCCAGAAGGTAAATTGCTTGCAAACCACCTACGGTGTTCGAAAGGAGAGCCGCATGGACTTCAACACGGGGACGGGGGGAACGGGGAGTTCGGGCGAGCCTCCTCCGAGGTCGGGAGGGCCTTCGCCGGGACCATCGCGTAGCGCCGCTGCCATCGAGTTCAACCTCCAGGATCCCGTCCAGAGCTTCATCGCTACGGTACAGGCTGTCGTCCTGCGGCCCGTGGACTTCTTCCGCGGCATACTTCGGCAGGGAGACCTGATCAATCCCCTCATCTTCGCGATCATCTGCTACGAGGTTGCGGCGGTCCTGGGCGGCTTGCTGAGCCTGGTCGGCTTCAGCGGAAGCCGGGGCTTCGGGGCGTTCATAATTTCCATCATCCTCGCGCCGATCTTCGCCGCGATAGGGCTGTTCATCGGTGCTGGGATACTGCACCTGCTCGTGATGGTGATCGTCGGGTCGCGCAACTCCGGCTTCGA
>JBJMIY010000258.1:0-13067 GCA_045806605.1 Rubrobacteraceae bacterium | reverse complement strand
GGTCTCATTGGAGTCGCCTTCTATGTGCCGGCTTGAACTCTTGCCTCGGGGCCGTCCACAGCTTACACCCCGAAGCGGAACGTCTCGACCTCCTCGCGCCCGGCCTTCCGGAGGGAAAATCCTCGAGAAGGAATTGGGTAGGTTGCCCGCGTGATGTGGGGACGCAGCTCTCGTGAGGAGCGCCAGCCCTGGGCCGGGAACCCGCGAGGGGAGATTGCGAGAGAGCCGCGTTGGGACAGACGGGCATACCCATCCACCTCTACTCCTCCTGGCCACTCGAGAGGGCGCCGGTTCACTCCGCTGTCGGAGTGCGGGCGAACAGGCAAGAGGGGCGGTGTGTGACGGAAGAGGTAACCCCGCTCTGCCAGGCCCTTGGTGTCACCTACCAGCACCCCGAGGACGACCGCTACAATTACCCAGAGGAATACCTGCGCGCCCGGATCGTCGGCCCTCTGGGCGGTCGCGGCGCAGAAGAGATAGTCTACGGCACCCGTACCACGGGCGCCGAGAACGACATCGAACACGGAGGTGAGACGTGGAAGGTGACAGCTTCAAAATAGTCGGATTGGCTGGCAGCCTCAGGCGCGCCTCCTTTCACCGCGGCCTGATTCGTGCCGCGCGCGAGCTTGCGCCGGAAGGCGTTACGGTCGAGCCTTACGAGCGGCTGGACGAGATCCCCTTCTTCAACCAGGACGTCGAGGATCGAGGTGATCCCGCCCCCGTGAAGAACCTCAAGGAGACGATCCGCCAGGCCGATGCGGTCCTGATCGCCACCCCCGAGTACGACTATGCTATCCCCGGCGTGCTGACCAACGCTCTGGACTGGGCGCTGCGTCAGCCTTCACCTTTCAGGCACAAGCCGGTGGGGATAGTGGGGACTAGCCCCGGTAGCGTGGGAACGGCGCGAGGGCAGATGGTCCTGCGCCAGATCCTGCTGCACCCTCCCGCATACGTGATGCTCGAGCCACAGATGCTCATCCCCTTCGCTCTGCAAAGATTCGACCAGCAGACCGGCGACCTCGTGGACGAGCGGACGCGGGAGCGTATGCGCCGGTTCCTCGTAGCGCTCCTCGAGTGGAGCCGGAGATTCGAGGTCAGCCTGTCCACCCACGAGCGGAGCGGATAAAGCGGTGGCTGCCTCTGGCAAGGGAAAGTCGAATCGTTCCAGCTTAGGCCCGAAAGGCTACGCTTCTACGCTGAATGGCTGGGTACCATACCCGCAGGATCGGGCCGCTCGCATAGCCCCGGGTCCGCATGGTAATGTCGAGGGCTACATACAATGCGGTGGGCGGGAGGATAGCGAGTCATGGATGGTAGCAAGATGCTCAAGGAGATTCGCGAGCAGCCGGAGGTCTTGGGACGGGTGCTCGACGAGGGGTGGGGGGAGGTTAGCGCCGCGGCGCGCGAGTTGCGATCGCGGGGTTTCCGCTCCGCGATGCTGGCTGCGCGGGGCACCTCGGATAACGCCGCTCACTACGCCAAGTACCTTTTCGAGGTGATCCTGGGCATCCCGACGGCTCTGGCCTCGCCTTCGACCTTCACCCTGTACGAGAGCGAGATGAAGCTCGACGATCTCCTGGTGATAGGCATCAGCCAGTCCGGCGAGAGCAAGGACGTTCTCGAGACGGTCCGAAGGTCGGGGGAGCTGGGCGCCAGCACCCTCTCCGTGACCAACGACGAAGGTTCTTCGATGGCCGCCGCCGCGGAGTTCCACTTCTCACTGCGCGCGGGCGAGGAGAAGAGCGTCGCGGCGACCAAGTCCTACACCGCGGAGCTGCTCATCCTCTACCTGCTCGTGCGCGCCCTGAACGGAGAGGAAGAGCCTGGCGCCGAGGTTGGGCGTTTGCCCGAGGCGGCACGGGAGGTGCTGGAGGCAAGCTGGAAAGGGACGGAGCGCTACCGGTACGCCGACCACCTCGTGGTCACCTCGCGCGGCTACAACCTCGCGACCGCCAAGGAGGCGGCCCTCAAGCTCATGGAGACGACCTACGTGTTTGCCGAAGCCTTCTCGGCAGCCGACCTCAGGCACGGGCCCATAGCCATGATCGGCCAGGACTTCCCCGTGATCGCCATTGCTCCTCCAGGCAAGGTACGTGAGGGGATGGGATCCTTGGTGGAGAACCTCTGGAACAGGGGGGCTGAGGTGGCCGTGATCAGCGACGACGAAACGCTGGTCAGCCGGGCGGGGGTCGGTTTCGTCGTGCCGGCTTCGTGCCCCGAAGAGCTCTCGCCCGTGCTGTACGCGATCCCACCCCAGATGCTCGCGCACGACCTGGCGCGCCTGAAGCGGCTCGACCCCGACGCCCCGAGGGGCCTGAGCAAGGTGACCGAGACCTGGTAAACGAGTGGTTCATACACACGGCGAAGGCTGAGTGTGCAAAATCTCTAACCTGATGGTGCCGGCAAGGTAAGATCTTGGAGTGGCGAACGAAAGCGAAAAGAACGGTCTGCCCTTCGAGTTGGGCGTCTTCGACCTCGACGGGACCGTCTTGCGGCGGGACCTCGAAATCACGGACAGGACCAGGGCCGCCATGGACGAGCTGCGGCGGCGCGGGGTGCGGCTCGTCGTGGCGACGGGGCGGCGTTTCGAGGGAGCGCGCGAGCACTCAGGGAGGCTTGGCTTCGCAGGTAAGGACCCCCTGATCTGCTTCGGCGGATCGATGGTCCGCCGCATGAACGGCGAGACCCTCCTGCACCGCACGTTGCCAGGGGACCTTGGCGTCGAGGTGCTCGAGTGGGCGGCGGAGAGGTACCTGCACGCCCGCGTTTTCGTGGACGAACGCGTTATCACCTCTCCGGATACTCCGGCGGCTTTCAAACACCTGCGCCGTTACGAACAGCCCGGGCTCTCTGTGGTCGAGGAGCCGGCAGACTGGCTCCGGGACGCCGGGGTGGAGCCGACCAAGCTCGTGCTCGTGGATTACCCCGAAGAAGTCGAAGGCTGGCTCGAGGAGGCGCAAGATGCGTTTCGTGGCCGGCTCTTCGTCACCCGCAGCCTGCCGCATTACGTAGAGGTCGGGAGCCTCGATGGCACCAAGTCCAGAGCTTTGCGCTTCCTCTGCGAGCGCTGGGGGGTAGACCCGGCGCGCGCGATCGCCTTCGGTGACGCGGACAACGACATAGACATGCTGCGCTTCGCCGGGCACGGGGTCGCGGTTGGGGGGATGACGGACGAGGTGTGCACCGCCGCCGACGCCGTCGCGCTGCCGGTGCACGAGGACGGCGTCGCCCTCTACCTCGAGAAGTTACTGGGTGACCTCTAGTGCCCGAGCTCCCTGAGGTAACGGTCATCTCGGAGGACATAAGGTCTCTGGCGGGCGGACGCGAGGTCTTGCGAGCCGGGGTCTTCCGCCCTGACGTAACCAACGTGGAGCCGGAGGAGTTCACGAGGAAGCTCGTGGGACGCACGCTGCGCGGGACGGGGAGACGGGGGAAGATCACGCTCCTCGACTTCGGGGACGTGATCGGTGTCATCCACCTGGTCATCTCCGGACGGGTCCTGCGCCTCCCGGCCTGGACGGAGCCGGACAGGATGAACACCGCCGTCCTCGAGTTCGAGGGAGGGCTCGTCCTGGCCTTCACCAGGCTCTGGCTGGGCTACTTCCACCTCTACGAGCCAGCGACGATAGACGAGCACCCCCTGATCTCACGCCTCGGTCCCGACCCTTTCTCGGACGGCTTCACCCCAGAGTACCTTGCGAATGCTTTCGAAAGAAAGGCCTCCGTCAAAGGGCTTCTCCTCGACCAGTCAGTGGTTGCCGGCCTCGGCAACATTTACGTGGACGAGGTGCTCTTCGCCGCCGGCGTACATCCCAGCCGCAAGGCCAACACCCTGGGTCCGGAAGAGATATTCGCCATCCACGCCGCGACGCGCGACATCCTCGGCCGCGCCATCGAGCTGCGGGGTACGACCTTCGACTCCTACCACGACGCGTTCGGCGAGAGCGGCGAGTACCAGTACCAGCTCAAGGTCTTCACCCGCGCGGGCGGGCCCTGCCCGGTCTGCGGCACGAAAGTAGTCAAATCACGCGTCGCGGGCCGCCAGACCTACACCTGCCCCGCTTGTCAGCACGCTCCGGCCTAACGGCCTCCGCTTCTCAGCACGCTTCGGGCCCAGGGGCCCTCGCTTGTCAGCATTTCAGCTTACTCTCTCTGTGCAAAGAGAAGCTGAGAAGCCGCCTGGCGAAGTCCAATGCGGCGTGCTGAGAAGCGACGGCGTAGCCGGAGCGTGCTATTCAGCCGTTATCCGGGCCGTTTCCGCTTGCGGGTGCTGCCTCGATCAGTTTCGGCTTGGAGTCGGCGAGATCCTGGGCCTCTCCGTAGGCCTTCTCCGCCTCCTCGTAGCCGGCCCCGATCTCATCGAGGAGGTCGAGGGCCTTGTCCCTGTTGTTCTCGAGGGCGGGGTCCTCTTCGAGGAGGTCGTAGAACTCTACTTCCTTGGCTTCGGCGGCGAGCTGGGCGTCCATCGCCTGTGAGAGCAGTCTCGCGTACTGCTTTATGTCCTTGTCGACGTCGAGGTCCTGCACGGTTGCGAGGGACTCCCTCGCGTCGTCGAGGTTGGCGCGCGCCTCATCGAGGGTGTTCTTGGCCTCGGTAATGCGGTCCCTCTCCGCCGAAGGGTCTTCCCCCGACTCTATCTGCTGCTTGACCTCCGCGTAGGTGTCGCGGGCCTTCTCGAAGAGCTTGTTGTGCTCGGCTATCGACTGGTTCGCCTCGACGATGGCATCGTTGGCCTGCTCGCGTGGGGTCTGCCCGAGCACGCCCGAGCACCCTCCGAGGAGGAGCGCCGAGAAAGAGATCACGACGATGAGCGCGCGACGGTTTATTATGTGTGCCATGGACCAGCAAAGTTTACCGTTTTTCACGAACCTTGCGCTGCGCTCCTTCCCGGGCACCCTCAAGCGCGCGCTTGGCCGCTTCTTCAAGCGCCGCCGCGGGGAGGATGCCGGAGCGCCTGATGACCCCACGCTGCGCTCGCGGGCCGCCTCGGCGATCCGCGAGTACGCCGAAGCCCACTCCACGCTCTTCGAGCGGGCCGAGCGCTTGAGGGCGAAGGCCGAACGCCTGGAGAGGGCAGGGACGCCGAGCGAGAGCGCCCGCAACCGCGCGGAGCGGGCGAGGAGAGAGGTCGAGGCTGGCCTCGCCGCCCTCCGGGCCTCGTTCGCCGGCGGGCGCGATGGACATCGCGCCTTCGACCGGGAGGTCACGCTCAGGTACCCGGCCTTCGAGGTCTCCGGCGAGAATCACTGAGCCCGGCGTGCGGCAGGTGTCCGGCCCTGCCTACTCGCCCGAGGTCAGGCTCCCGTAGGCCTCCATGGCGAACTTGCGGACCTGCGGTCCGGTCTTCGGGCTGAAGAAGAGGAAGCCCACGGCGGCCACCAGTAGCAAGAGCAGGAGCTTTCTGCCACCGCCGCCGCTGCGCACCTTCTCGCCGCGCACCCGCTTGCTGCCCTCCTGGGCAGCCTCGGCCGCGGCCTCGACCTGCTTGCGGAGCTTGTCGTCGTCCCAGAGCTTGGTGATGATCTCCGATGGTTCTTCGCCTGAGAGCTCGTCGACTATGTTGCGGGCCGACGTGATGAAGACGCGGAGGTTGTTCCGAAGGTCGTCGTCGTAGAGCAGGCGCTCTATGACCGGCCTGGCCCCGGCGTAGGCCGCCGCCAGCGTCGCCACGGGGATGAGTCGCGACCCCTCGGCCTGCTCTTTCAGTCTTTCCGCCCGGCTCTTTCTCCCAAACACCGCAAACCTCCCTGTCAGTAGGGGTAGCTTTTCGAGGTTCCTACATCATACCCAACTTCGCCACGCTTCTACCCTGCCGGCTCTAGCCTGACCCTGATGACCTCACCGTCTACGCTGAGGCTCTCGCCGCCCGGGGCGCCGTTCTCGAGGTCGAGCTCCCGCGCCAGCACCTCCGCCCTGAAGTAGTCGCCCCACCGTCCATCGAGCAGAGCCATGATGCGCGGGCTCCCCGAGAGAGCAACCCTGATACCCTCCTCTATCTCGAAGCCTTTCTCGCGCCTGAGGTTCTGCACCTTGTGGACCAGCTCCCGCACCAGGCCCTCTTCCGCGAGCTCCTCGTCCAGCTCCGTGGCTACCGCGACCGCGAGGGCGCGATCTCGCTCCAGCGCGTACCCCTCCTTGCCCCTGGCTTCGACGAGCAACTCCTCCGGGGGGAGCGTGATCTCCTGCCCTTCCACATCAACCGTTACCGGCTCGCCCGCGGCGGCACGCTCGCCCACCTCAGGTGGGACCTCGGATAAAGCCCTGCGGATGCCGGGCACGAGGCGGCCGTACTTCGGGCCCACCACGCCGAGGTTGGGCTTGAGGTCGTAGGAGAGGACGTCTCCGGGCTCGGCGAAGGCGAGTTCCTTGACGTTCAACTCGTCGAGCACGATGTCCTGGAGGCTCGAGACGCTCTCCTCGAAGCGCGCGTCGCCGAAGTCCGGGGCCACGACGACCTCCCGCAGGGGCTGGCGAGTCTTGATCGCCGCCGCGTTCCTTGCCGCCCTCCCAAGCGCTACGACCCGGCGCGCAGCCGCCATCCGCGAAAGCAGCGCCTCGTCGAGCATGAAGTCCTCCGCCTCCGGCCAGTCCGCGAGGTGTACGCTCTCGGGAGCGTCATCGTCCACGTTCACGACGAGGTTCTGGTAGATGGACTCGGCGACGAACGGGGTGAAAGGGGCGGTGAGCTTCGTGACGGCCACCAGGCACTCGTACAGCGTAGAGTGGGCCGCCTTCTTGTCCAGGTCGTCCTCGCCCTTCCAGAACCGGCGGCGGCTGCGCCTCACGTACCAGTTCGATAGCTCGTCCACGAAGTCCCCGATGGCCCTCCCTGCTGCCGTCACGTCGTAGGCGTCGAGCCTCTCCGTCACGGTCCGTATAGTATTGCCGAGCAGGCTCAGTACCCAGCGGTCCATGAGGCTCCTGTCACCCTGAGGGACGAGATCCCTCTTCGGGTCGAAGCCGTCTATGCGGGCGTAGGTGACGAAGAAAGAGTAGGTGTTCCAGAGGGTCAGGAGGTACTTGCGGACAGCATCGTCGACCTGATCTTCGGAGAAGCGGCGCGTGTTGCCGGGGCTCGTCGAGGTATAGAGCGCCCACCTGAGAGCGTCAGCTCCCTGTTTCTCGAAGATGTCCCAGGGGTCTATGACGTTGCCCAGCGACTTGCTCATCTTCTTCCCCTCGGCGTCCAGGATGTGCCCCAGGACCAGGCACGTCTTGAACGAGGTCCTGCCGAAGAGCATCGTCGAGATGGCGTGCAGCGAGTAGAACCAGCCGCGCGTCTGGTCCACGGCCTCGCAGATGTAGTCGGCCGGGAAGTGCCGCTCGAAGTTCTCCTGGCTGCCTTCGGCGTAAGGGTATGCCCACTGGGCGAAAGGCATGCTCCCCGAGTCGAACCAGACGTCGAGGACCTCGGGGACACGGTGCGCGTCCTCGCCCGTCTCGGGGTGCCTGATGCGCACCGTGTCAATGTACGGGCGGTGCAGGTCGTCAGGCACGGGGTCCATCGCCAGCTCTCTGAGCTCCTCCAAGCTGCCGACGACGATGACATCGCCCGCCTCGGTGCGCCAGATCGGGAGCGGCGTGCCCCAGTAGCGCTCGCGGCTCAAGGCCCAGTCTATGTTGTTCTTGAGCCAGTCTCCGAAGCGCCCCCACTTTATGTGCTCGGGGACCCAGTTGATCTTCTCGTTCTCCGAGAGCAGCTCGTCGAGTACGGCGGTCGTCCGGGCGTACCAGGCCCTTTTGGCGTAGTAGAGGAGCGGCGTGCCGCACCGCCAGCAGTGGGGATAGGCGTGCTCGTACTCCTCGGCCCTGAAGAGCAGACCTCTCTCCATCAGCTCCTCCACGAGCCTCGCGTCCGCGTCCTTCACGAACTGTCCGGCGTACGGTCCGACGCGCTGGTCGAACTTCCCGTCCGGCTTTACGGGGTGGATCGTGGGGAGTCCGTAGCGGCGTCCGAGGCGGGCGTCGTCCTCGCCGTAGGCAGGGGCGATGTGCACCAGGCCCGTGCCCTCGGTCGTGGTGACGTGCTCACCGAGGACCACCGTCCACAGGTTCTCGTGCTCTTCGGCCCTCTCCACGGGCACGTAGTCGAAGGGGCGTCGATACCTCAGCCCTTCGAGCTCCGCACCCTTGCGCGTCTCCAGGACCTCGTAGTTCCCCTCGCCCAGCACGCGGTCGAGCAGGTCGCGCGCCAGGATCAACCTCTCCCCATCGACCACGGCGGTCGCGTAGTCCACTACGGGGTGGGCCGCGACGGCGGCGTTGGAGATGAGGGTCCACGGGGTCGTGGTCCAGGTGAGCAGGCTGGTGTCCTCCTGGTCCACCAGCGGAAACCTTACGTATACGCTCGGGTCGACCACGGGGTCCGGGTACTGCTGGTAGCCCAGGGCAACCTCTGCGGCCGAGAGGGAGGTCTGGTCGCGGGGGCAGTGGGCGCTGACCTTGTAGCCCTCGTAGAGGAGGTCCTTCTCGTAGAGCTCCTTGAGGGCCCACCAGACGCTCTGCATGTAGGAGTTGTCGAGGGTACGGTAGGGGTGCTCCATATCTATCCAGAAGCCCAGGCGCTCGGTCATCGCGCGCCAGTCCTCGACGTAACGGAAGACGGACTCGCGGCAGAGCCGGTTGAACTCCTCGACGCCGTAGCGCTCGATGTCGTCCTTGCCCGAGAGGCCTAGCTCTTTCTCGACCTGGATCTCGACGGGGAGGCCGTGTGTGTCCCAGCCGGCCTTGCGCTCGACGCGGTAGCCCTGCATGGTCTTGTAGCGCGGGATCAGATCCTTGAAAGCCCTAGATAGAGCGTGGTGGAAGCCCGGCCTGCCGTTGGCCGTCGGCGGCCCCTCGTAGAAGACGAACAGCCTGTCTTCCGGCCGCCTCTCGACGGACTTCTGGAACGCCCCGATCTCCTCCCAGAGGCCCAGGACCTCCTTCTCCAGCGCGGGGAAATCTACCTGCGGTCTTACCTTTTCGAACGCCATACCAATCACACCTCTCAACGCAAAAGCCCCGCCCACTGCGGCGGTATTGACGCACCTTGCTACGTCTCTACCGCCGCAGGGACGGGAGCCTGGAAGACCCTCGCGGTACCACCCCGCTTGCCCGGCGCCTCACAGCCCCAGACCTCTCAACGGGTGCCACAAAACACCCTCACGCTGTAACGGGCGTACCCGGCCTTTCCTACTAACGCCTGGACAGGCTATCGCCTGGTCTTTCGCTTTCGGTCGGCGGCTCGGGGAGGATCTTCGGGCCGCGCCCCGCGCCGGGCTTCCACCGTCCCCGGCTCGCTCTCGCAGGGGTTGCGACCCTACTCGTTCCCGTCCTCGCCTTTGTGTAGAGGCTTTTTACCTCAAATAGCGGGTGTGTCAAGACGCAGGAGCAGCGCCAGAGGCTCACCTTTAATAAATTCGTAAGTTTTCGGTAAGAGAGGCGTTAGCTTCGCCGCGTACGATTGACCCGGATGCAGGTGCGATTCACATCCAAGCTCCCGTGCTCGGGGCCGATCCGCCCGGTTTCGAGATCTTGCCAGGACGCTTATGGTGGGGGTCTAGGAGCGTGATCGAACCTACCCTGATGTTCGCGTTCGTCGCAGGGGCCGCTTCCTTCGCCTCGCCGTGCATGCTTCCGGTCATACCAGCCTTCTTCGCGCAACTGGCTGGCACGTCGCTCGGACGCGCGCAGGAACTCGGCCGGCGCGACTTGCTCCTCGATGCCTTCCTGTTCGTGACCGGCTTCTCGTTCGTGTTCGCCGTCCTGGGCGTGGCGCTGAACGCCGCGCTGGATGAGGTCGCAGCGGAGACGCTGGCGTGGCTCTCGCGGCTGGCGGGAGCGGTGATCGTTGTCCTCGGCCTGCACATGATGGGTCTGCTCAGGATGTCCGTCCTCGACCGGAGCTACCCGGCACTACCGATGGTGGCGGGCTCGGGGCGTCTCGGTCCGCTGCTGTTCGGCTCCTCTTTCGCAGTGGCCTGGACACCCTGCGTGGGCCCGGTGCTCGGCAGCACTCTCGCCCTGGCAGCGGCGCAGCCGGCGACGGCGTTCCCGCTGCTGCTCGCTTACGCGGCAGGGCTAGGGGCACCGTTCTTGCTCGTCGGCCTGTTCCCCTCGCGTGGATTCGCGTTCGTCAGGCGGCACCGCCGTTGGGCGGCGCGTCTCCACGCGGCCTTCGGGGCTGTACTCGTCGGGATGGGCGCGCTCGTGTTCACCGGCACGCTAGATCTGCTCGCCAACTTCGACGTCCTGAACGAGGTGCTACTGTGAGATCTTTGTTCCCCAGACCCTTCCTGCTCGCGCTTACCCTGCTGTTGTTCGCCAGCGCCGTCGTGGCGATCGAGCTGCGCCTCGGCGTTCCCGTCGCTACGCGGGAGAACGGGGGGAAGGAAGCCGCGAGCCCGGCAGGCGGCTCCGAAAGGCGTGGTGAGCAGGGTGAAGGGACGTCCCCTGCCGCCGTCGGGCGGACGACGCTGGAGAAGAAGTTTGGGGGATCGGTGGCGCGGATCGAGCGAAAGGAAGCGCAGTACCGGCGGGCGGAAGAGATCACTGCCCCGACCGGCTTCATCAATACGGATGGGGTCTCGATAAACGAGGCCAGGGGTGAGAAGGTCGTCCTCTTGGATTTCTGGACCTACGCTTGCTTCAACTGCCAGAACACCCAGCCGCACCTCAACGCCTGGCACGAGGAGTACTCGGACGAAGGGCTCCTCATCATAGGGGTTCACACGCCGGAGTTCGGTTTCGAGAGGGACCAGGAGAACGTCGAGCGCGCCGTCCAGGAGGCCGGCATCGAATACCCCGTAGTCCTCGACAACGACTACGCAACCTGGAACGCCTACGACCAGCGTTACTGGCCGGCAATGTACCTCATCGACGTCGACGGCTTCGTTCGGTACAGGCACTTCGGCGAGGGCGCATACGAGCAGACCGAGGACAGGATCCAGGAGCTTCTCGCCGAGCGGGTGACCTCGAACAGTAGAGAGGAGCGCTGAATTATCGATACCTGTTGCGCCGCAGGGTGGTCTGTGTGCTTGCGGCCGCGTTCGCGGCGCTTCGCCACCGCGCCGTTGCGCCGGTGAGGCCCGGTATAATCCGGGGAGGTACGACAAAGAGATGACTCAGGTGGCCAAGATCCTCGTCGTAGACGACGAACCCAATATCCGGGAGGTCGTAAGCCTCTACCTGCGACGGGATGGTCACGCCGTGGTCGCCGCCGCTGACGGTGAAGAGGCCCTGGAGCTCTACCGGCAGACCCGGCCAGACCTCGTCGTGCTCGACCTCATGCTGCCCAGGGTCAGTGGACTGGAGGTGTGCCGGCGCATCCAGGCCGAGCGGAGAGTGCCCCTCATCATGCTGACGGCAAGGGACGAGGAGGAGGACAGGATCGTCGGTCTTGGCCTGGGTGCCGACGACTACGTAGTCAAGCCGTTCTCCCCGCGGGAGCTGGCGGCCCGGGTCGCGGCAGTCCTCCGGCGGACAGGCGAGGCGGCGCAGAGCGCCGAAGCCGGTGCGCTCGTCTTCGGCGATCTCCGTATAGACCCCGCAACGCGCGAGGTGAGCGTCGGTGACGAACCCGTGCAGCTCACGGCACGGGAGTTCGATCTGCTGCGACACATGGCCTCGCATCCCCGGCGCGTGTTCACCAGAGACCAGCTCATGGAGGCGGTCTGGGGCTACACTTTCTCCGCCGATACCAGCACCGTCACGGTGCACGTGCGCCGCCTCCGCGAGAAGCTGGAGCCCGACCCCGCCCGCCCGCGCTACCTGCAGACGGTGTGGGGTATCGGTTATCGGTTCGGCGGATGAAACGGTCCACGCGAACTCTGGGCGTCGCGCTGGTGTTCTTCGCGGGCGCTCTGACGATCACGCTCGTCTGTGCTGTTATCTTCTTCGGTGTGCCACGGGCCGACCTGCCGCCCCTGGCGTTGTTGCTCCTCGGCGCGGGCGGCGGGGTGGGGCTTGCAGCGCTGCTCCTGCTGCGCCCGGCGGTGCTGGAGCGTATCGGAGGCGTGCGAGGGTATCTAGTGGGTGCCGGGCTCGTCGGCAGCCTCCTGCTGCTCGGTATGGTGCTCGCGGGTGCGCGGGCGATGTTCATCTCCGGGCACGACCGCTCCCTCTTGCTGACGATGCTGCTCTTCGCCTCGCTGCTGGCGGTAGGTTTCAGCCTCTACGGGGCGGTGCCGCTGGCACGGCGCGTCGAGCAGTTGCGGCGGGGGACGGCGCAGCTCGCTGGCGGGAACCTCGGCGCCGAAGTTCCGGTCGAGGGACGCGACGAGCTCGCGGAGCTCGCCGAAGACTTCAACCGCATGGCGCGAAGGCTGGCAGAGGCGTCGGCGCGCGAGAGAGAGGCGGAGAAGGCCAGGCGGGATCTCGTCGCCGCCGTCTCCCACGACCTCCGCACGCCCCTGACCTCTACGCGCGCTCTGATCGAAGCCGTCGCCGATGGCGTCGTCGAGGACCCCGAGATGCAAGCCCGCTACCTCGCCTCGGCCCGCAGCGAGCTGGAGAAGCTAGGGCGGCTGGTAGACGACCTCTTCGAGCTCTCCCGGATCGACGCCGGCGCGTTGCGGCTGAACCTGGAAGAGGCCTCTTTGCGGGACCTGATCTCCGACACGTTGTCCGGTTTCAGGCACCAGGCGGAGAGCAAGGGCGTGCGTCTCGTCGGGGAGGTCGCCGACGGCGTAGACCCCGTGCTCGCGAACCCGCCCAGGCTACAGCGCGTGCTCTACAATCTGGTGAGCAACGCCCTCCGACACACGCCGGCCGACGGCGCGATCGTACTGCGCGCCGAACCTGCAGAGGACGTGGTGCGGGTCGAGGTATCCGATACGGGTGAGGGCATAGCTCCAGACGACCTGCCGCGCGTATTCGAACGCTCGTTCAGAGGCGAGAGGTCGAGGGCTCGCACCGAAACGGGAGATGGCGCCGGCCTGGGACTGGCGATAGCCCGCGGCCTGATCGAGGCTCAAGGCGGCGAGATCAGCGTCGAGAGCCGTCCGGGCCTCGGCTCCCGGTTTTGCTTCACGCTGCGCCGTGCGCGATGGCAGGGAGAGAGTTGAACCGCGTTCCACTCCTCCAAC
>JBJMIY010000257.1:0-2566 GCA_045806605.1 Rubrobacteraceae bacterium | reverse complement strand
AAGCTGCGCGAGGAGCTAGGACTCGACGCCGTCGTCGCCAACGCGGAGAACTCCGCCCCGAGCGGAAGGGGGATTACAGAAGAAAGTGGCACCGCCCTCCTCTCCGTGGCCGACTTCCTGACCCTTGGCAACCACGCGTTCGACGCAGATGGGTACCAGGAGTTCCTCGAGAGCGAGAAGTTGGTGGCACGCCCGGCCAACTTCGGCGAGCGCCTCCCCGGCCGGGGCTGGGGCATCTTCGAGATAGACGGCGTCAGCGTCGGTGTTACGAACGTGCTCGGGCTGGTCTTCGTGGACCGGACGCCGGTCTCGCCCTTCGAGGCAGCCGACAGGGCCGTCTCGGAGCTCGAGGCGCTGGGCGCTGACCTGGTGCTGGTCGACGCCCACGCGGAGGCCACGAGCGAGAAGCAGGCGCTGGGTCATCACCTGGCGGGCAGGGCGCAGGCCGTGCTCGGTACCCACACGCACGTGCCCACCGCCGACGCGACGATACTGCCCGGTGGTACGGCGTACGCGACCGACGTGGGCATGACCGGCTGCGAGGAGAGCATTATCGGCTTCGACAGGGAAGGCTTCATCAGCCTGTTCCTGGGCGAGCGGCGGAGGCTCCCGGTGGCGGAGCGGGGCCCCGTGATCTTGAACGCCATGCTCGTCGACTTCGACGTCGAGGAGCGCCGGGCCACGAGGATCGAGCCGGTGCGCAGGACATGGATTCCCTAGATAGCTCCACAAGATAAGTGGACACTCGCCAATCTTAAGGTGGCGCCCTTTCCAACTGATCATAGATTTCTCCGAGTTTCAACATGAAGGCTTGCCTCTCCTTGAGATACCCTTCAGCGAACTCCACCAGATCATCCAGCTCCGAACATTCGTGGTTGCGGCTCACGGCCTTGTGCAAAGACCACCACACCAACTCGACCGGATTGCTCTCAGGAGACCATGAAGGCAGTGGGTGCAATCGGATGCGTCCGCCCGAATCCTCCAGGTACTTCTCGACTCGCTTGCTGGCATGAACAGGAGGATGAGCAAAGACTACGAGAGGTTGCCGGAAAGCGGAGAAACCTTTATCTACGTAGCTATGAGCCGCCTGATGGCCAGGAGATTGGCTCGCTCATGAGACTTTTCAGACAGTTTCCTAACGGGGTTCTCGGAAGTTCGCAGAGCTCCGATCCTGTGCCTAGCGCCGCACTGCCTCGACTACGCTCCAGGGCGTGCCCTCCGCCGGGACTACCGCGACCTCGCCGAACCCGGCCACCCCCAGCTGCCGGTACTCCTCGCCGGTGCGTTGCTGCCCGCCACCGAAAAGCACCAGCATGTTGAGGTCCATCAGGGTGAGACCCACCCGCTCGGAAGGATCATGGTCGTCCTCCGGGGGGAGTACTTGCTCGATCACCCACAGCCGCGCGCCCGGCGCCATCGCCCGGTGGCAGGCGGATAAGATCGCGAGCGCCTCCGCATCCGGCCAGTCGTGGACGATCTGCGCCAGGACGTAGGCATCCCCGCCCGGGGGGACCGAGGCAAAGAAGTCGCCACCGACGACGGCGCAACGGTCGGCCACCCCCGCCGCTCGTAGCACCGCCTCCGCGCCAGCGACGACCTCCGGACGGTCAAAGAGGACGCCACTTAGGCCGGGAGTAGCCTCCAAGAGCCCAGCCAGAAGCCGGCCCTGCCCGCCGCCGACATCGACGACCGTGCCGATGCTTGAGAGGTCCCTCACGGCGCGGAGGGCCTCGGCGCGGGCGGAGGCGCCCTCGCTCATGGCGGCGTCGAAGAGCGCCCCGTCCTCCGGGTGCGCGCCGAGGTAGTCCCAGAAGCCGGCGCCGTGGACGCGAGGGAAGGTCGGCTCGCCCGTGTGCACGGCGTGGGGCAGCTCCTCCCAGCCCCGCTCGAACCAAGGCGCCGTGAAAAACAGCACGAAGGACCGCGCGGAGTCCGGCACGTCGGAGCGCAGGGCCTCGCCCAACGGGGTCAACCGGAACCGTTCGGTGGCTTCGCGCCCGCACAGACCGAGGGCGACCAGGGCCCGCAAGAGGCGCGCAAGGCTCGGGGCGTGCGCGCCGGTCGCCTCGGCCAGATCGGCGGCGGTGCGCGGCCCGGAGGCGAGGTGGTCGGCCAGGCTGAGGACGGCCATGGCGCGGACGGCCTGGGACACCCAGTATCCGGTAGCCATCTGCGACACCGCCGCCCGGGGCGGCAGGTTGTCCGTACCAGCGCTCACCTCGCATCCCTCACCGCAGCCGCAAGGGCGCGAAGGACCGGTCTGCGGAGCTCATCACCGGAGATCGAAGTCATCACAACACATCCTTCCCGTAGCCTTTTCCCGCCAACAACGATGATGCCAGGCTGCCAAGCCCGGCGCACTCGCCGAAAAGGTTATTCACCGGATTGCGTGGAAGGGGAAATCTCCGAAGTTCGGCTTCGGGTAGAGAGATCTTGTAAAGAGCAAGGGTCCAAAATATCCGCTACCTTGTGTGTGCGCTTGAGAGAAACAAAGGCAAGGAGGTGCCTACAGACGAGAAGGTTATTTGGGACACTCAACAGACCGGTGGTCGTGATCTTCGTACTG
>JBJMIY010000256.1:0-8426 GCA_045806605.1 Rubrobacteraceae bacterium | reverse complement strand
GCGGAACAGGCGCGTACAGAAGCCCGCCAGCTGATCGAAGAGCTGCCCCCGCCACAGGTTGTTCGGCAACTGAGCAGCCTGGTACTCGCTCCCGACGAGCCCCCGCAATCCAGGCCGGCCGGCGCGTGAACCGTCCCGTGGGCCGGACACGAGAAAGGATCCCACCAGGGTGCCGGAGCAGGACGTGGTGATGCTCGACGAGCTGCGCCAAGTCCCCCTCCTTGCAGACCTCTCCCAGGAGGATCTGGAGCAACTGTACAACATGGCCGAGACGGTATCCTTCCCCGCAGGAGAGCTGGTGTTGCGGGAGGGCGATCCGGGCGACTCGCTTTTCGTCGTGCTCGACGGCGAGCTCGAGGTCACCAAGCGCCACGGAAGCCAGGACGTCCTGCTCGCGGTATACAAAGCGGGACAATTCTTCGGCGAGATGGCGCTACTCGAGCAGGCACCAAGATCTGCCTCGGTACGTACATTGCGGGAGAGCCGTCTGTTACTGATCAGTCAAGCCGCCTTCCAGACGCTGCTCTCTTGCAGCCCTTCAGCGCCCTTCAAGATCTTGCGCACGGTAACCTCGAGGCTACGCAGCACCGAATCTATGCTTATACAGAACGAAAAGATGGCCGCTCTCGGCACGCTTGCCGCGGGCCTCGCGCACGAACTCAACAATCCCGCGGCCGCCATACGGCGTAGCGCGGCCCAATTACGCGATGCGCTGGCCGAGAGCGAGCGTCTGACGGCGCAACTAGGCACGCTCGCGATCGATCCGCATCAGAAAGAGAAGCTTGGTGCTCTGCAAGCGGAGACCACTGAGCGCAAGACGATAACGCCACTGTACGACCCGCTAGCCCTCAGCGAGCGAGAGGATCAACTGCAAGAGTGGTTGGAGGACCACAGCATCGGGCAGGCGTGGGATCTCGCGCCGGTGCTGGTCTCCTTCGGTTGGGACACGCGCAAGCTCGAACGATTGGCCGATAGCTTCACTCCAGTACAGCTGCCCGTCGTAGTTCAGTGGCTGGCTGCCAATTCTTCGGTCTACGGCCTGCTCGAGGAAGTAGGAAAGAGTGCTGAAGCGATGTCGGAGATCGTCAAGGCCGTCAAGACGTATTCGTACCTGGATCAGGCGCCGATCCAGGAAGTGGACGTGAGAGAGAGCCTGGAGAACACCCTGGTGCTGCTTCGGCCCAAGATCAAAGCAGGCGTGAGCGTCACGCGGGATTATTCCGAAGACGTGCCGCGCATAGAGGCCTACGGATCCGAGCTAAATCAGGTCTGGACCAACATCATCGATAACGCGATCGATGCCATGCAGGCTCGAGGAGAGCTTGCTCTACACACCTACACCGAAGACAGCGACGTCGTAGTCGAGATCGTCGACAACGGGCCCGGAATTCCCTCCGAGATCCAACGGCGCATTTTCGAACCCTTCTTCACTACGAAGGCTCCTGGCGCCGGCACGGGACTGGGTCTGCCTATCGCCTACAACATCGTCGTCCACAAGCACCACGGTCAGATAGAGGTCGCGTCCGAACCCGGAGAGACACGCTTTCGAGTGGCGTTGCCGGTTCGGCTCGCCAGACCCAATACCAGTGATCCTGGCGAGCCGCGAACTACAGACACAATAGACCGCGCGAACGGTCAATGAGAACTATCCCGGCGGTCTCCCGGACCTGGCTCCTTATCCAGCCAACCATACAAGAGATACCCTACATAGTTGCCCAAAATAGCTCATTTGGGGGATGTGCCGGCTTCGCAAGCGAGGGTATGGTGAGATCGCGTTACCTAGCAGGTTACGCTAGGACGGCGGGAGTGGAAGGGACGATGGCACAAGGAGCTTGTGTGGCCGCTGGTTCCGGTAGCCCGATCAAGGATACGGACCGATGGCCCACGTGATCAGGCAGCCGTGCGACGAAGGGGTAGTCCGCTCGACGGGAGCGCAGTCGGTCTGTACTCCGAACGCCGCCCCGTGGGTGCTGGCGGCGACGATCCTGGGATCCAGCATGGCGTTCATCGACGAGACAGCCCTCCCCGTAGCGTTGCCTGCCATACAGAGCGGTCTGGACGCAACGGCGGTCGACGCCCAGTGGGTGGTGGCAGCCTACACGCTCTTTCTGGCGGCCCTGGTACTGGTAGGCGGGTCCCTGGGCGACCATCTGGGGCGTCGGCGCATGTTTTCGGCTGGCGTCGTGCTTTTCGCCCTGGCCTCGACCTGGTGCGGCCTCTCTCAGAGCGCCGGACAACTGATCCTGGCGAGGGCGCTCCAGGGCGTGGGCGCTGCTCTCCTCGTGCCGAACTCCCTTGCGATCATAGGCGCCTCATTCGAGGAGGAGCGCCGCGGCAAGGCCATAGGCACCTGGACCAGCCTCACCAGCGTGACGCTGATACTGGGCCCGCTACTTGGCGGCTACTTCGCCGAGAACGTCTCCTGGCGGGCGGTGTTCTTCATCAACGTACCGATCGCGGTCGTGGTCCTGGCGATAGCCCGCTGGCGCGTGCCGGAGAGCAGTAACCCCGAGGCCCGAGGACTGGACCTTCCGGGTGCGGCACTCGTCGCTGTGGGCCTTGGCGGAGTCGTCTTCGGGCTTCTGGAGTCTTCGAGGGTGGGCCTGGAGAATGCGCGAGTGATCGGAGCCCTGATAGTCGGTGTTGTCGCGTTGGGAGCTTTCCTGGTCGTAGAGGGCCGCACCCGCGAGCCGATGATGCCTCTGTCGCTATTTCGTTCGAGGAACTTCACCGGAGCAAACGCCTTCACGCTGCTCCTGTATTTCTCCCTGGTCGGAACCATGTTCTTCCTGCCCTTCAACCTGATCTGGGTCCAGGGCTACTCCGCCACCGCCGCCGGCGCGGCCATAGTGCCGGCTATCCTGGTGCTGTCCTTGCTCTCCCGCTACACCGGGGGTCTCACGGACCGCTACGGCGCGAGACTTCCGCTGGTAGTCGGCCCGGCGATCGCCGCGGCCGGCTTCGCTCTGTACGTCGTACCGGGGGTCGAGAGCGGCTCCTACTGGACGAGCTTCTTCCCTGCAGCGGTTGTCCTGGGGGTCGGGCTCTCGATCCTGGTTCCGGCGGTGACCACGGTCGCCCTCAACTCCGTGGACGTCAGGCACGAGGGTCTGGCCTCCGCGATCAACAACGCCTTCTCGCAGACCGCCGGGCTACTGGCTGTAGCCGTGTTGGGTGTCATCATGTTCGTGAGCTTCGGCTCTAGCCTGGACGATCGACTGGCGGCTCTGGACCTGCCGCCCGAGGCAAGGCAGCAGCTGGAGGAAGGAAAGGTGAAGTTGGGTGGCGCGCAAGCACCGGAGGGTCTCGACCCAGCGCAGAGCGCGAACGTGGAGCGGGCGATCGACGAGGCGTTCGTCTCGGGCTACCGGGTAGTTATGCTGGTGGCCGTTGCCATGGCGCTGGCCAGCGCGCTCAGCGCCGCACTCTTGCTCGAGGGCAAGAAACCAGAGGGGAGCGCGGAGCGGAAGACCGCGGAAGAAGAGGTTGGGGCCAACGCGCTAGAGCCCTGAATCTTTGACTGGAAGGAGTTTCGCGAATGACCGAAATGGATCTCATCGACACCCAGGAGCTGAAACAGAAGCTCGACAGGCAGGACGACTTCAAGCTCGTAATGACCCTGGGCGAGTGGGAATACAGGACAAAACACATCCCCGGCTCACTGCGGATCAGCACGGTGGTGGAAGCGCTCGAGACGCTTCACCCCCACGACGAGATAGTCCTCTACGACTCTGGTCCCCCCTGCATCGCGAGCCGGATGGCCTGCCGGATGCTGAAGGAACGCGGCTACGAACGCGTGCGCCGCTACGCCGGTGGGTTGCAGGAGTGGGACAGCGTAGGATACGCGCTCGAGGGTGAACCACTCGCATAAAGCACGCTCCGGCCTAGCGGCCTCCGCTTGTCAGCACGGCGCCTTTGGCTCCGCCAGGCGCCGTGCTGAGAAGCGGAGGCGTTAGCCGAAGCGTGCTTACAAACCGACCGGGGTCTTCGGCTCCTCGCCGCGCAGAACGCCCGCCAGGTTTTCCGCCGCGAGCGTCGCCATCTTGTCGCGGGTGTCGATGGTGGCGCTGCCGACGTGCGGGGCGAGGACGACGTTTTCGAGCTCGAGTAGCTTCGGGTGGACCTTCGGCTCCTCCTCGTAGACGTCGAGCCCTGCGGCGAAGATGCGTCCCTCCGCGAGGGCCGCTGCTAGAGCGCCCTCGTCCACCACGGGTCCGCGCGAGGTATTTACGAGGACGGCGGTCTCGCGCATGAGGCCGAGCTCCCTCTCGCTTATGAGATGTCTCGTCTCGTCGGTGAGGGGGGTGTGGATCGAGACGAAGTCGCTCTCGCGCAGGAGGTCGTCGAGGTCAAGGTACCTCGCCCCGAGCTCGTTCTCGGCGTCTTCTTTACGGGAGCGGTTGTGGTAGAGGATCTCCATCCCGAAACCCCTCCCGCGGCGGGCGACGGCACGGCCTATGCGACCCATCCCGACGATCCCGAGCCTCTTGCCCCACACGTCGAGGCCCCGCAGCTGCTTCGGCCCCCACCACTCCCACTTCCCGGCCCGGAGCAACCGCTCTCCTTCACCTAGCCTGCGCGCCGCGGCGAGCACGAGCATGAACGCGACGTCTGCGGTGGTCTCGTCGAGGACGCCGG
This sequence comes from Rubrobacteraceae bacterium, assembly GCA_045806605.1. GTDB lineage: Bacteria > Actinomycetota > Rubrobacteria > Rubrobacterales > Rubrobacteraceae > JALYGY01. The sequence goes on along the minus strand of JBJMIY010000256.1, from coordinate 3,788 downwards.
GCGTGTTGGTGACGACGATGCCCCTCTCTGCGGCTGCCTCAACGTCTATGTTGTCGTAGCCGACGGCCATGTTGGCGATGACCCTCAAGCCCTCGCCCGCGGCGTCCATGACCTCGCCATCCATCTTCTCTGTGGCGGTCGAGAGGACACCACTCGCCCCGCGGACGGCCTCGAGCAATTCGTCGCGGGTCGGCGGTCGCTCGGCGAGGACGGTAACGTCGAAGTCCGCGAGGAGGCGGAGGCCGGCCTCGGGAATCTCGCGTGTCACGAGCACTTTGTCGGGCACGGTCTAGGCACTCTCCTTCAGGAGCTGGCGCAGGACGGTCTGCAGGATGCCGCCGTTTCTCAGGTACTCGACCTCGACCGGCGAGTCGACGCGCGCCCTGGCCTTGAACTCCTTCGTCTGGGCGCCGTCCGAGGTGGCTCTCACGGTCAGCTCGGCACCGGGCGAGAGGTCGGTGATACCTTCGACGTCGTAGGTCTCGTGGCCTGTGAGACCTAGAGTGGTGGCGCTCTCGCCGCCGGTGAACTGGAGGGGGATGACGCCCATCCCGATCAGGTTGGAGCGGTGGATCCGCTCGAAGCTCTCGGCGATGACGGCCTTCACGCCGAGGAGGTACGAGCCCTTGGCCGCCCAGTCGCGCGAGGAGCCGGTACCGTACTCCTTGCCAGCGAGCACGACGAGGGAGATGCCTTCCTCCGCATACTTGACTGACGCCTCGTAGATGGTGGTCTCCTCGCCGTCTGGGAAGTGGACGGTGTAGCCGCCCTCCCTGGAGACTAGCTGGTTCCTGAGCCTGATGTTGCCGAAGGTGCCGCGCACCATGACCTCGTGGTTGCCGCGCCTGGAGCCGTAGGAGTTGAAGTTCCTCGGGTCCACGCCATTGCTGATCAGATACTGCCCGGCGGGGCTCTTCGAGGGAATCGCGCCCGCGGGGGAGATGTGGTCCGTGGTCACCGAGTCGCCGACCTTGACCAGGACGTGGGCTCCTTCTATGTCCTCGAGATCCCCGGCCTCAGGGCTCAGGTCCTTGAAGAATGAGGGTTCCTGGATGTATGTCGAGTCGGGATCCCACTCGTAGAGGTCGCCGGAGGGAACGTCAACGGCGTTCCACTGCTCGTTGCCGGTGTAGACGTTCGCGTACTGGCGCCTGTAGATCTCCGGGTCGAGCGCGCCCTCGATCTCCTTTGCGACCTCCTCCTGCGACGGCCAGATGTCCTTGAGGTAGACGGGGCTGCCGTCCTCCCCATGACCTATAGGGTCGTTCGCGAGGTCTATGTCCACCGTCCCGGCCAGGGCGTAGGCGACGACGAGCGGCGGCGAGGCGAGGTAGTTGGCCCTCACGTCCGGATTTATGCGTCCCTCGAAGTTGCGGTTGCCCGAGAGGACGGCGGCAACGACAAGGTCGTTCTCCTCTACGGCCTTCGAGATCTCCTCGGGCAGCGGCCCAGAGTTCCCGATACACGTCGTGCACCCGTAGCCGACCACGTCGAACCTGAGGTCCTCCAGGTAGTCGAGGAGGCCCGAGGTCTGCAAATATTCGGTCACGACTTTGGACCCCGGCGCGAGGCTCGTCTTGACGTGCGGCTCGACCTTCAGGCCCTTCTCGACGGCCTTCTTCGCGAGCAGTCCGGCCCCGATCATGACCGAAGGGTTCGATGTGTTCGTGCAGCTCGTTATCGCCGCGATGACCGCCGAGCCGTGCGTGATGTACACTTCTTCGCCATCGAGCGTGACCGTGGCGCCTCTTCCGGGCTCTCCGTTCACCACCCTGGGCGAGGGCTCGCCGACCGGTTCGGGCGCCTTCTCGCCGTAAACGCCCGGCTCCGGTGGATCGCTCGCCGGGAAGGACTCGGCATCGGCAGCGTCGTAGGCGTCGTATTTCTTCGACCCGTTCTTCGATCCGTTAGGGGTGGCACCGATCATCTCGGCCAGTGCCTGCCGGAAGGAGGGCTGCATCTCGTCGAGTGCTACTCTGTCCTGGGGGCGCCGCGGTCCGGCGAGGCTCGACTCTACGGTGTCCATGTCGAGCTCCAGCGTCTCCGAGAAACGCGGGTCGGGGGTCTCGTCCGTGCGCCACAGGCCCTGTTCCTTGCAGTACTCCTCTACCAGGTCGGCGAGCTCTTGATCCCTGCCGGTACCGAGCAGGTACTTCGTGGTCTCGGCGTCCACGGGGAAGAAGCTGCACGTCGCGCCGTACTCGGGGGCCATGTTCGCTATGGTCGCCCTGTCGGGGAGCGAGAGCCTTGAGAGACCCTCGCCGTAGAACTCGACGAACTTGCCCACGACGCCGTGCGCCCTGAGCACCTGGGTCACGGTGAGGACCAGATCGGTGGCGGTGACGCCTTCGCGCAGAGCACCGGTCAGCTTGAAGCCGATGACCTCAGGGACGAGCATATAGTACGGCTGGCCAAGGGTGACGGCCTCGGCCTCGATGCCGCCGACGCCCCAGCCGAGGACGCCGAGGCCGTTGATCATGGTCGTATGGCTGTCCGTGCCGACGAGCGTGTCCGGCATCGCGACGCCGCCCTTAACCTCGACGACGCGGGCCAGGTACTCGAGGTTGACCTGGTGGATGATCCCGGTCGCAGGTGGCACGACGGTGAAGTTGTCGAAGGCCTGCTGGCCCCACTTCAGGAACTCGTAGCGTTCGCGGTTGCGCTCGAACTCGCGCTCGGCGTTGAACTGCAGGGCCGCCGGCGACCCGAAGGCGTCCACCTGCACCGAGTGGTCTATCACCAGGTCGGTAGGGACGAGGGGGTTGATCTTGCCCGGGTCCCCGCCCACGTTCTCCATCGCACTACGCATGGCCGCAAGATCGACGACCGCGGGCACCCCGGTAAAGTCCTGCATAACAACCCTGGCCGGCAGGTAGGCAAGTTCCTCACCCACCGACTCGGGCCAGGAGGCGAGATCCTCCACGTCTTCCCCCGAGACGAACTTCCCGCCAGCGTTACGCAGCAAAGACTCCAGCATGACCCTGATGGAGAAGGGCAGCGAGAACACGTCCCCATCCACCTTCTCATCCAGGGTCCCGAGGCTGTAGAGCTCCACGTCACCGGAACCGGTAGTCAGTGTCTTGCGCGCGCCGAAAGGATCCTTCGCCATGCCAGCAACCTCTTCCCTAGGATTCGCTATGTGTGATCCGCACAGACAATTATAGATGATAGCGCGGGGTTTACCGGTTCCCGGGTACGAGCCTGTAGAGCGTCCCCTTCTTGCCTACCGGCACCACGTCGAAGCCCGCTTCGCGAAAGGACCCAAGGCTGCTGCGAGCGTTGGCCAGAAGGTACACGGGCCCCTTCTCGGCCGCCTTGCGCGCGGCCTCGACGCCCGTGGTGTCGCCGGTGCCGTAGCGGTCTGCGGCTTCCGAGGCACTTATGTCCTCGGGCCAGACGATGTCGGTGTGACGGTCCCAGGACGTGCAGAAGGGGTCGATCAGGGTGAGGTCCCGCCTCCTTCCCTCGACCAGCACCATGTACCAGAGCGGGCTCCTGTGATGCAAGATCGTAGAGTTCTGTTTCACATCGTTGGCCACGGTTTCGATGGTCTTTCGTCCCCCGACCTCACCGCTACGGTCGTGCGCCGCGTAGGCCTCGCGCACCCCGACTAGTGGTATTGCCAACATCAAGAGGGAGAGGATGAAGATGATGATCCTGCTGGTGGCGGAGCCGACCGCCAGGCCTTCCGTCCACCGCAACACGGCACCCAGTCCCGCCGAGATGCACAGTCCGAAAGCCAGGAAGGCGGGGATGAGGAACACGTAGAAATCCTCGATGCCGAGCTG
>JBJMIY010000255.1:0-3807 GCA_045806605.1 Rubrobacteraceae bacterium | reverse complement strand
CGGGAGCGGGCCGCTCTCGAGCATCCGCTGCATGGACAAGGACTACGCCAAGCGAGCGGCGCGGGCCGCGGGCATCCCAACCCCGCCGTTCAGGACGTTCTTCCGGCGGGCGATGAACGAGATGGGCGCGGCCGCAGCCCTCGACACCGCCGCGAACACCTTAGGCTACCCGCTCGCCGTAAAGCCCGCGCACGAGGGATCGGGCTTCGGGCTCTCGCGCGTCGAGGAGTCAGACGAGTTGCTCGACGCCGTCTACGAGGCCTTCGGCTACGACGCCAAGATCCTTCTCGAGCGCTGGGTGGACGGGACCGAGGTCTCAGTCCCCATCCTCGAGCCAGCCGGCGAGGAGCCACGCGCTCTGGGGCTCGTCGAGATCCGGCCCCGCGAGGGCGCCTACAACTTCGAGGCCAAGTACACCCCGGGCGCTACGGACTTCGCGATCCCGGCCGAGATCCCCCCGGAGGCCGCAGCCAACCTCGAGGAGACTGCGCTAGCCACCTACCGCGCGCTCGGTTGCTCCGGCTACGCCAGGGTGGACACCATCCTCGCAGACGACAACCCCTGGGTCATCGACGTGAAGACCATCCCTGGTTTCACGGAGACCTCAACCTTCCCCCTCGCAGCCGAGGCCGCCGGCATCTCCTTCGAGAGCCTGGTCGAGACGATCCTGGAGGCAGCCCTCCGCACCGAAGCAACCGCGAAGCTGTGAGTCAGGGGTGCGGATCATGTTTACCCCCATCTCAAATCACTCAATTGAACGATGTGCCGGGCTCAGTCGCGGTCGACACGGTAGCCCGCGGAGGACAATGAGCGGCAGCTTCGCGACGAGCGATAGAGATCCATGAGGAGAATGCAGCGGCATCACGATCAGTGTCGCCGAGCGAGACGAGGGGCGTTCAGGGAGATCAAACTCACGAACTCCTCCAGCACGTCGAGCGCCATCCGGGCCTGGCGCTGCCTCCGCTCCGGCTTCGCGAGCCTGCGCCCGTTCTCCCTCTTGGGTGCGGCGGGGACCAGGCCCCAGTTGGAGTTTATTGGCTGGAGGGTGCCTTCCTTGGTGGTGATGTAGTTGGCGAGGGCGCCCATCATCGTGCCGCGCGGCATGGTTATGGGAGCCTCGCCGCGGGCGAGCCGGGCGGCGTTGGCGCCGGCGATGTGGCCCATCGCGGCGCTCTCGACGTAGCCCTCGACACCGGTGAGCTGTCCCGCGAAGAAGAGAGGCGCATCGCTAAGCTCGCCTCTTATCCGCATGGTGGCTTCGAGCATCCGGTTCGAGGGAAGGTACGTGTTGCGGTGCATGACGCCCATGCGGGCGAAGTCCGCGTTCTCCAGACCGGGTATCGTGCGGAAGACGCGCCGTTGTTCGCCCCACTTGAGGCGGGTCTGGAAGCCGACTATGTTGAAGAGCCGGCCCCCGGCGTCGTCCTGGCGGAGCTGCACGACGGCGAAGGGCACTTTATCGGTGCGCGGGTCGGGTAGGCCGACGGGCTTCATCGGGCCGAAGCGCAGGGTCTCGGGGCCGCGGCGCGCTATGGTCTCGACGGGGAGGCAGCCCTCGAAGTACATGTCCTCCTCGAAGTTCTTTATCGGGCTTAGCTCGGCGGTTGCGAGGTCCTCGACGAAGGCGTAGTACTGCTCTTCGGTCATCGGACAATTCAGATAGGCGGCCTCTCCCTTGCCGTAGCGCGAGGCGCGGTAGATCGCACCGTCGTCCAGCGAATCGCGAAAGATGATCGGGGAAGCCGCGTCGTAGAAGTAGAGCGTCTCCCCCGAGAGAGCTTCTATCTTCTGAACCAGAGCATCTGAGGTAAGCGGGCCGGTCGCGACGACGTTAGGCCCACCTGGAAGCTCGGTGGCCTCGGCCCTGACCACCTGTATGCGCGGGTGGGAATGCACGGCCTCCGTCACCGCCCGGGAGAAGTCCTCGCGAGCGACGCCCAGAGCGCCGCCGGCCGGCACGGAGTGCGCGTCGGCGCAGCGCAGGATCACGGACCCCAGCCGCCTGAGCTCCTCTTTCAGCAACCCCGGCGCCGTTTCGAGAGACCGAGTCCCGAGCGAGTTCGAGCAGACGAGCTCGGCGAAGTCCTCTGTGTGGTGAGCGGGGGTCTGCTTCACGGGCCGCATCTCCCAGAGCTCGACCGGGCAGCCCAGCTCCGCCGCCTGCCAGGCGGCCTCGCTCCCGGCGAGCCCGCCGCCTATTACCGTCACCTCGGGCATACAACCACCTTTATGCCTGACCCATTCGTCGAGGTCCTATTCTATGACAAGCAAGCCGGGTTTCACCCGCGCTGAAGGGTGATCCGGCCGACTCGCGTTTATAATCAGGCGCATAAGTCCGCTTCGGAAGGGAATCACATGGGCAGGAGAAGAGACTACGACGAGGGCTACGAGGACGCCCGCAGGGAGATGACGGAGCGCGAGACCGGCCCGCGGCGGGGCGGCGACGGGGCCTTCACCGCCGCCGTCTTCATCAAGTATGCGGCCATAGTCATCGTGGTGCTCATCATCGCCTACGTGGTGCTGCGCATCCTGAGGGCCATACAGGCCGGCTTCTAGGAGCGCTAGACCGGGTCTTACCAGGCTGTCGCTCCCCCGTCCACGACTATGGTCTGGCCTGTTATGTAGGCGGCCGCGGGTGAGGCGAGGAAGACGACGACCCCTTTCAGGTCCTCGGGGTTGCCGAAGCGGCCAAGCGGTATGTCTCCGACCATCCTCTCGCCGAACTTCTCGATCAGGCCGCCGCTCATCCGGGTCGGGAACCAGCCAGGGGCGATGGCGTTGACGGTTATGCGGTGTTTTGCCCAGCTCGTCGCCAGGTCGCGGGTCATCGAGATGATGGCGCCCTTCGAAGCGTTATAGCCGACCGTCTGCATGTAGTCCGGATGGCCGCCGACGAGGGCAGCCACTGAGGAGATGTTAATGATCGTGCCTCCGCTTTCGCGCTCGATCATGCGCCGCCCGACCGCCTGGGCCATGAGGAACGTCCCGCGCACGTTGACGGCTATGACCCGGTCGAACTTCTCGGGTGGCATCTCGTCCGGCGGCGCTCCCCACGTCGCGCCACTGTTGTTGACGAGAACGTCGACGCTCCCGAAGGTTTCATGCGCTGTTGCGACGACCCTCTCGACGTCTTCCTGCTCCGTGACGTCGCAAGATAGAGCGAGCGCGCGTCCGCCTCGAGCCTCGATCTCGCTTCTTACCTCCTCGAGCGGCTCCTTTTTTCTGGAACAGAGGACGACGTTCGCTCCGGCGTCGGAGATCGCCTCGGCCATGTAACGACCCAGGCCCCGGCCGCCGCCGGTAACGATGGCCGTCCTACCGTCGAGGCGGAAGAGATCCAGGGTGTTCATCCGGCTCCTTTCCTTAAGCGAAAGCGTTCAGTTTTTCACGAAGACGCGAAACGCCCCCGTGCCGAGCGCCACGAGGTTGCCTTCTGCGTCGCGGACCTTTACCTCCGCGGAGCCGCCTGAGAGATCTGTCCCGCGCCCGGCACCCCGACCCCAGGCGGCCTCTGTTCCTCGCTCATGCAACCAGGATACTCCCAGTTGAGTATCTGCGGCACGAGAATGTCCGAGAGCACTCCTTTCACCTGGATTTCACCCGCGGTCTCAGCACTTGCGCGAAGCAGGAGCAGAGTAGTGGGTGACGGCCTTACCTGAGACCCACGAACGTCAGGGCGCTTAAACGCCCCCCAGGCGTCTCACCGTGTCGAGAACCTTGTCCAGGGGTTCGAGCTTGTCCATTACCTCGTCGGCGCCCGCTTCAGCTGCCCTATCGACGCTTGCGGGGTCCAGGGTGGCGCTCAGA
>JBJMIY010000254.1:0-2978 GCA_045806605.1 Rubrobacteraceae bacterium | reverse complement strand
TCAGTACTATCCGCATATCCCTGCTAATCTTCTCGTCCCGGCCTACATAAGGTCGCTACTCTCCGTCGTGCAAAGGGCTCTGATTCTACCCCCCGGACGCAGAGGGTCCGCCCCAGACCCCTAGCCCCAGCCTGACAACCTCGCAGCCGAGATCCAGCGGTACGAGCTGGACCTCTCAGACGCGTTTTTCAGAAACCTCAAACATCTGGTTTCGCGCTAGTTCCTGCAAAGATGGGAGGAACTTCGCGTCTCGGGAGAGGACGGGGCGAATGAACTAAAAATTATCTAACGATTACTCGACAAAAAGCTATGGACAAAGCTGGAACTTTGCGTTACATTACCGCGGCTGTGTCCCTGCAAGTCATGTGAGGTTCTCTATGTTTGTGGACGCTGCAGAATGGTTCAGGCATCGCTCTTACGACTACCGGCAGTTCTCCGACCTGGAGGAGATGGGACGGCGCAAGGGCGAGCTTGGGCTGACGGTGAGCGCGGTCCTGCCGTGCCGCAACGTCGCCGACACAGTGGGTGGGATCATCGACGAGATCCACGCCGTCAACGAGCGCGCAGGGAGCGAGCCGCTGGTTGACCAGATCCTCGCCATCGACGCCGACTCCGCGGACGGAACGGCGAAGGTAGCGGTGTCCAGGGGCGCGGAGGTGTTCTCGGAGAACGAGCTGATGAGCAACCACGGCGGGGCACACGGGAAGGGCGACGCCATGTGGCGCTCGCTCTCGGTGGCGCGCGGAGATCTCGTCATGTACATCGACGCGGACACGAAGGACTTCAGGCCGCAGCTGGTCTACGGCGTCCTCGGCCCCATACTGCACGTCCCCGAGGTGCGCTTCGTCAAGGCCGCCTACCGCAGGCCGTTCAAGAGCTACGAGACCGTCGCGGCCGACGGCGGAGGCAGGGTCACGGAGCTTACGGCCAAGCCGCTCTTCAACCTCTTCTACCCCGAGCTAACCGGCTTCGTGCAGCCTCTGGCCGGCGAGTTCGTCGCGGACAAGGAGCTGTTCTGCTCCATCCCCTTCCTGACAGGCTACGCGGTGGAGACCGGGATCATGATCGACGTCCTCAAGCGGGTGGGCCTCGGGGCGATGGCGCAGGTGGACCTTGGCACCCGCCAGAACAGGCACCAGCACCTCAGAGACCTGAGCCGTATGTCCTACGCGGTGCTACGGGCGGTCGCCCGTCGCCTGAGGCAGGACGGCCGTCTCGACCAGGCGAGGGACCCGAGTTTGCCCGATCAGCTCTTCCAGTTCTCCGACTTCATGCACGCGGTGGCGACCCCCGATGGGTTGAAGCTGCAGGAGTACGTCGAGGAGCTCGTCGAGCGACCCCCGATCAACGAGGTCCTGACGGTCGGGTAGCCGCGGTGCACGACCTCGGCGGCTCGCCCGGCGGCCCGGTAGACAGGGGCCAGCACGAAGTCGAGGACTGGGAGCGCCTCGCCGACGCCGTCACCATCGCCCTTGACATAAAGGGGATCAAGACCACCGACGAGCACCGCCGCGCCATCGAGAGCCTGGAGAATTACAGGGAGCTGGGCTACTACGAGCGGTGGGTCGCGGCGACGGAGAAGCTGCTCGTCGAGAAGGGCATTCTCACCCGCGAAGAGGTGGACGAACGGTCGGCCGAGATCGAACGTCGCTGGAGCGGAGCGTGACGCCGTTCGAGCCGGGCGAGCGGGTAAGGGTACGTTCCGCCGACAAGCCGGGACACGTGCGCACCCCGGAGTATTTGAAGGGGAAAACCGGCAGGATCGAGTCGGTGCTCGGCGAGTTCCGCAGCCCCGAAGACCTGGCCTACGGCCTCTCCGGCATTCCGGAGAGACCCCTCTACAAGGTGAGCTTCCGGCAGGCGGACCTCTGGAGCGATTACGAGGGCCCCGACTCCGACCGCCTGTACGCAGACGTCTACGAGCAGTGGCTGGAGCACGATGAAGGAGGTAGCGCGTGAGCCACCCGCACGAGGAGGTCAGGCACGAGAGCAGCCCCTACGCGGCGCGAATCCGGGCGATAGAGGCGCTGCTCCTGGAGAAGGGCGTGCTAACGGAGCCGGAGATACAGGACCGAATCTCCTACATGGAGGCCCGCTCGCCAGCCAACGGCGCGAAGCTCGTGGCCCGGGCCTGGGTGAGCCCCGAGTTCAAAGAACTCCTCCTCTCCGACACGAAGGCCGCAGCACAGGAGCTCGGCATAGACGCCTCCGGCCCGGTCGAGTTCGTCGTGGTCGAGAACACCCCAGAGGTGCACAACCTGATCGTGTGCACCTTGTGTTCCTGCTACCCGCGGGCCATCCTCGGCCGCCCGCCCGACTGGTACAAGAGCTTCAACTACCGTTCAAGGGCTGTCAGGGAGCCCCGCGCCGTCATGCGCGAGTTCGGGTTCGAGCCCCCCGAGGGCGTCGAGGTCGCCGTCCACGACAGCACGGCCGATATCCGCTACATGGTGCTCCCGATGCGCCCGGCAGGCACGGAAGGCTTGAGCGAGCAAGAGCTAGCCGAGCTGGTGACGCGGGACGACCTGATCGGGGTCTCCGTTCCCCGCTACGCTAATTAGCACGCTGCCCGGCGGAGCCGGGCAGCGTGCTGAGAGCCCGCGAAGCGGGCGTGCTGACCAGCGGAGCCCGAAGGGCGTAGCGTGCTAATTAGCTGACCGCTTTCTCCTCCTCCCTCTCGTTGGCGGCGAGGACCTTGTCCACCAGGTTCGGCGGGACTTCTTCGTAGTGGCCCGACTCAATGTGGAAGTTGGCGCGGCCGCCTGTGATGGAGCGCAGGTCGCGAGCGTAGGTGAGCATCTCGATCTGGGGCACCTCGGCCTGGATGACCTGGCGCTCGCCGCGCTGCTCGATGCCCATGGGGCGCCCGCGCCTGCCCGAGAGGTCGCCCATGATGTCCCCGACCATCTCCGTCGGCGCGAGCACCTCCACCTTCATGTACGGCTCGAGGAGGACGGGGTGGGCCTGCTCGACGGCGT